>JAGREI010000031.1 GCA_020446625.1 Erythrobacter sp. | reverse complement strand
GCGATCCGATGTACACTTCCGTTGACCGAAAAAGCAGTCAAACCGTATGAATCACGGGATGGGTGGCCGAGTGGTCGAAGGCACCGGTCTTGAAAACCGGCGTACGCAAGTACCGTGGGTTCGAATCCCACCCCATCCGCCACCCCTCTATATATTTCAATAATTTGCGGGACGGATTTTATGGATGCCATAGCTCTTGCCCTAACCCTCGCGCATGTCCTCGAAGGCGTCAGTCCCGAATAGCTCGAAACTGGTAATCCGTTGTGCGCCCGCCTCGATCATCTCGCCCACAGTCAGTCCGCTCGGCAGCACGTTTGCCATGGTGTGCCAGCCCGCTTCGCGCACCACCTCCAGCTTGATCGCCAGAGCTGCGCCGGTGCGCGTCGGCGTCGAGAACATCACGTCGCGCAGCTCGCTGGCGCGATTGAGCAGCAACTGAGCGTGTGAACATTCGTCGGGAAACTCCGGCCACGCCTCGAACATGGTTTCGGCATCGTGCCAGGCCTTGTGCGCTTCCCAGAAACGCGCATCCCGCGCCTTGAGTGCGTCGGTTCCTTCCGGAATCTTGAAGGAGAGCGGGCGGCCACTTATGGGGGTGTCAGGCATTCGATCCTCCTATGATCGTCTAAGCTTAGGGTCTGTCGCTGTTGGCGCAGCGGCAGGCCCGCACCTTATGCGCCTGGTCCGCAGGCTAGGCAAGCGCCTCGATCAGCCCGCTGGGATCCCGCATTTCTCGGCGCGGTAAGCTGCCAGCAGGTCCGCGCACTCGGAAACCGAGAGTTTCCCGGTGAGATCGTGAAACGGGACTCCAAGCTCTGCGGCCCAATAAGTGGCATAGCCGACTGCATGCGCAAATGCCTGCTGGTGCGACGGCTTGAAGAACCTCTTCTTTCGCTGCACATCTCCGGCGTTGATGATCACTACCACCGAAGCCGCCAGCCCTCGCTCGATCGAAACCAGCGCCATCACCCGAAACTCCGCGCCGCACGGCTGTCGATCTGGTCAACCGCCAGCGCCGCCCCGCCCTGCATCAGCGCCGGGGCGGCAGTGGCCACCACCCGCCCGGCCTGATCGCGCACGAAGGCCCCCAGGGCGCCGGTGCTGGGGTCCATGGTGACAGTCACCGCCAGCCCGCCGCCCATGGCGCCGTTCGGCACGATGGCGCCCGAACGGCCCGGCGCGAACAGTTCCGGCCCGCGTTCGCCAACCAGGTAGAACTTGCCCGCCGATACCGGCCCGCCCACTGCCTTGCCGCCGCCGAAGGCATTGCCGATCGAGGAAAACAGACCACTCAGTCCGCCCCCGCTGCTGCCCTTGGCATCGGTGCTTCCTGCCAGCCCCAGGAACTGCGCCAGCGGAGCGATCAGCGCCTGCCGGATCTGCAATTGCAGCAGGTCTGCCAGCACCTGCCGCAGCACGTTGCGTGCCACGTCACCCAGGCTGCGGAAGTTGACGATGGCATCGGCCAGCCCGCGATTGAGCGAATCCAGCCCATCCATCACCACCCCGTCCATCGCCTCGCGCATCTGCGCCGGGGTGCGGCGCAGCTCGCGCAGGTATCGCTGCACGTCGGTTTCGTTGGCGCGACCGGCGGCGGCAGCTTCGCGCTGTTCCAGCCCGGCCAGCCCGTCGAGGATCATCTGCGCGCGCTGGCGTTCGGCATCGCTGGCAGTCTCGCTCGCCACCACGGCTTCCAGCTGGCTGCGGCGATACCGCTGTTCCAGCGCCAGCAGTTCCAGCGCCAGGTCGCGCCGCTCCGCCTGCGTATCGGCCATGTCGAGGCGCAGGCCCAGTTCGTCACGCGCGCGATCGAATTCGACCTGTTGCAGGTCCGCCCGCTCGCGCTCCATGTCGGCACGGCGGCGGAACTCGATCACCGCGCGCTCGTGGTCGGCCAGCGCCTCCACCGCCAGCGCCAACTCGTCCTTCTGCGCCTGGGTGTAATCCTCGTCGGCGGCGATCTGTTCGAGCGCCTGCCGCCGCCGCCATTCGAGCGAGCGCATTTCCAGCTCGGCGCTTTCCTCGCCCGACATGGCCATCTGCTGCATGGCCGACAGCGACTGCTGGCCATAGCCGATCAGCTCGTCGTTGAAGCGGCGCTGGATCTCGGCGGTGCGCGCGGCTTCGGACTGGCCGGAACCGCCACCGGCACCCGAAACACCGGGAGCGGAAAACTCCGGCACCGGCGCGTTAAGTTCAGCGGTCTGCCGCCGGAACGTGTCAACATACTGCCGAAGCGTCTCCGTTGCGGTGATAAGGTTTTCCCGCGCCGCTGCCACGCGGCCGTCGCCGGTGCCCTGGATGAACGACCCTGTTCCGGGCACCCCGGTCGACCCGATCGATGCGCGGTTCTGAGCCGACTGGAATGCCCGCGCGCGCGCCAGTTCGGCCTGCGCTGCGATCAACGAAGCGCGTGCCGAGCGGATCTTCTCGCGCGTTTCCTCGCGCATGGCGGCTACGTTGCGGAGCGCCTCCACTCGCGCTTCCCCGCGCGCTGCGGCCAGGCCCTGCTCGGCCTGCGCCGCCTCCTGCGCCCAATCGCGCGATTCCTCCAATGCCTGGTTGTACCGTTCGCTCGCTTCGCGCACTTCGCGTGAGCGGTGGGTGACGAGAAGGTAGAGCCCGCCCAGCAGACCTGCCGCCACTAAAAGGGGGGCGAGCGAGAGAGTGACAGAAAGGATGGCGGCGCGAAGGCCCATTAGTCCGGTGGAAAGCACTCCGGATGCCACAGTGGTCTCCGCCGCAGCGACTGAGGCAACGCGGAACGAGGCAATAATTCCAGACATGCTGGAAATCACCGAACCCGTAACGATAAGCACCGGACCGAAGGCAGCCGCCAGCGCGGCGACGATAATCACCGTCTGCTGCATGAAAGGGGAAAGCCCGGAAAAGGCGCGGGCCATGGAGGCGATGGCCTCGGCCACGTTCTGCACCACCGGCAGGATCGCCGCCCCGATGGTATCCATCGCCTGCCCGATCGCCACCTGCGCCTGACGCCAGGGCGTGGCATCGGCGGCGGCCTGCGCGGCGCCGCGATATTGCCGTTCGACCTCGTTCAGGATCAGGCCCTGCGCTTCAGCCACCCTCCCTTCCGCGACCATCGCGCGAATGCGCTCCTGATTGGCGGCAATCCAGTCGCGCTGGATCGTACCGGTGCGACCAAGGGCTGAAAGCTGATTGGCAGGATCATTGAGCGCGCGAGCGAGCTGGATCGCCGCCTGCTGCGGTTCCTGCCCAAGGCGCGTGGCCATGTCCACCGCCGCCTGCTGCGCGCGATCGAACACCGTGCCGGAAATATTCCCGAAGGTCAGCAGCTGCGCGGTGACATCCTTCAGGATCACCTCGGCATCGAACAGGCTGCGCATTTCCATCGCATCGGCGGCGCGGCCCAGCTGCTCGGCAGTGCGGCCAGAGGCATTGCCCATGCTGGCCAGCGCCGCGCGCACGTCAGCCATGGCGCGTTCCTGCTCGATGAACCCGCGCACCGCCGCCGTTCCCAGCGCCGCCATCGGGGCGGTGATCGCCACCGACATGCTGCGCCCCAGCCCCTGCATGGAACGCCCTGCACTTTCGATGCGGCGCACGGTCTGGCTGAAGTCCCGCTGCACACCGAGCAAGCCGCTCTTGAATGCACCGCTGTCCAGCCCCAAACGAATGAGAAGCGAACCGATTGAAACTGCCATAATGCCTCCGCCAAATGCGAAGCGGGCGCGGCGCTGCCAACTTCAGCGCCGCGCCCGCAACTGGTTAGCTCGCCGAGAACTTCAGCAGCTTGATGGCGTTGCTGTCGACCAGGCCGCCGCCGACGCGCTTGGAGAAGTACATCTTCGTCCAGCCCTTCTTGGTCACCTTGTCGACGATCAGCCGCAGCTCAGGCTTGTCGACGATCGCGTAACCGCGCTGCCAGTTGCCGAAGGCGATGGCGAACTCGTCCGCGCCGATGTCGGGCATGCCCTCGTCGAGCGCCACCGGGTAGCCGCACAGGCGATCGGGCTGGCCTTCCATCAGCGAATCCGACCACATGAAGCGCCCGTTGCCGTCCTTGAACTTGCGCACCACGTTCGCGGTAGCGCTGTTCATCAGCCACGAAACGCCAGGCCCGCGCCGATAGACCGGCCGCAGCGCCTGCACCGTGTCGAACAGAATGTCGGCCGGATCGTTGGCAGCGAAATCACCGGAAGCCCCGGTGGGCACATACTGCAGCGTTCCGAAGGCGCGCGCCGAGTCCGCTTCGGTCGTGGTATCGTAGGTCAGGAACCCGCGCGGCTTGTTCATGCCCTCGCCGGTGATGAAGGCCGCGCCCTCGGTCAGCGCGAACTCGCCCGAAACGTCCTCCTGCAGGAAGCTCGCCAGGTCGAAGGCGCTGTCCTCGATTACGTGATTGGTCAGCATCGGCACCGCGTAAAGCTCGTGAGGCGCGATCGTCACCTTGCCCAGCGTCGGGCTGTCGGTATCGTCGCGATCGTCTTCCTCGCCCGCCCAGGCGCTCTGCGCGCCGCTGCGCCCGATGATCTTTTCCCAGTCACCGCGCCCGCTGCCGAGCTGCACCACGCGGCAAATGCTGCGCATGGGCGAGGTATCGCGGAGCGTGGCGTCGATCACGTTGTCGATCTCCGGCGCGACGGTAAAGCCGCCGTCCGGTCCGCTCTGGGTCGTCATGGTGGCGCTGGGGCGGCCCTGCAGCTGCGCGCGGAAGTCCGCCGCAATGGCAGCATCGATCGGCATGCGCCGACGATCGCCGCGATGCATGCCCGCGCCGGGCGCGGTGCTGGCACCGCCGCCAACGCGCAGCGCCGCAATCGTCTGCTCCTGCGCCTCAACGGTCTGCGTCAGCTGGGCGACCTGCTCGTCGTGGCGCTGCCGCCAGTTGGCGAAGGTCGTGCGCAGCTCGGCGAGAGCTGCCGGGATCGTGTCGACATCGGCGCGAACTGCCGTGATACCGCGTACACGCGGAGCCGTGGCAAGGGAGAGGCAGGAAGTCGCCGCGAGAGCAATTTTGGAATGTTTCATCGTAGGGTCCTCTTGGAAGTAACCCCGCGACAATCGCTCTGTGCGCTGGGCAAAAATACAGTTTACGGCCACTTTTTTCGTGCTCGGCGAAACCGCGTTGCAAGGCGCGCGGCCAGGTCACGCTCGATCGCCACCGTTTCCCGCGCCCATGCCTCGCGATCGATCCAGCCCCCGCCGCGCGCCCGGAACCGCTCGACCTTCAGCGCGTCGAGCAGGGCATGCAGGCCGATTTCCGGATCGGTTGCCAGCACCATCACCGGGTCGCGGGCAAGTGCGGCGCTCGCTTGCCGCAAGGCCATGTCCATCGGATCCGTGCTCTCCGCCTGGTCGACCATCTCGCGCGCCACCCGCGCGGCAAGGTTGACCGCCTTCGCCCGTGTCGAAAGCTCGGCAGGCATGGCGGCAAAGGCGCGCTCCACCGCCGCCAGTTCTGCCCCGGCACGGCGCGGGCGAGCCATCGCGACCGGGCGAGAGCAGCCGCGCATGCTCACTGCGGCGCCGGGAAGCCATCGGCACTGCGCGGCCCGCCTGCCATCACCTGCCGCTCAATCACGTCACAGGCGCTGCGCTGCCATTCGATCGCGCCGATGCCTGGGCCCGCATGGGCCTCGGCGATATCGAAGGCCGCGTACATCGCCGCTATTGCCAACTCCTCGCCGGTCACGCCGAACTCGGCGCACTTTTCGGCGGCCTTGCGAAAGATCGCGCGGGCGCTGGCAATGCGCCTGGTCGATTCGATCTCCGCCCGGCTCATTGCGGCACCACCAGCAGGATCGCGAAACCCTTCAGCGCCGAGACCACCGTTTGCCGCTGGCGATAGTTGAGGTCTGTCAGCATCAGCGCCTTTTCCAGCTCGCGCGCGTTCATGGGCCTGGCGATCTCGTCGAGCGTAGCGAGCACCGCGCCGGCAGTTTCTGCCGGGAGCTTCGCCAGCGCCTCCTCTAGCCGCGCGGCTCGACCGGCCCCGCTGGTGATGGCCTTGCTGCCGAGCATCGGCGGCAGCTGCAGTTTGAATGTCTCAGGCATTGTTTGCTCCTTTCAGGTTGCGCCAGCTCTCCGAGCGGCTTTCCAGCTCGCGCCAGTAGTGGCGCACCAGCGTGGGAATGGTCAGGCCCAGCGCGGCAGCAATCTCCGGCTGCGCCGCGCCCGCCTGGTGCATCGCGGCGGCCTTGGCGCGCAGCTCGGCGGTGGGCTGGTGCGGCGGCCTGCCCCGGCCGCGCCGCGTGATCACCGGCAGTCCGAACAGGTCGAGCTCACCCGAGGACGGTAATTTATCCGGCACTCTCGGCGGGATCGGCGGCGAGCCTGCCTCGCTGATCGGTTGCTCCCCTGCGGCCCCCAGCGCGTCCCTGAAGGCCGAAACCGCAACGCGACCAGCGTGAAGCCACTTGCCGAGCGGCGCTCTGCTACGCCCTCCCATGCGCCGCCTCGCATCCTGAAATCCCGCCGCGTGTGAAAAAACTCTCCGAATGAGATGGGCGGCGGTCGGGAGGCGCGCCGCCTGCCAGACTTTCGACCTCCCCCCACCCCGGTGAGCACCGCCTAGTCATCGTCGGCATCCACCTCATCGCCCCAGTCTAGATCCGACGGGGATGGCGCGGGCCACTCATGGGCCCCGCCATCTATCCCCGTAGGGGATAGGGGTTGTGCTTGTGCATCTTTGTGCAGCCTTTGCGCTTCGCCTTGTGCAGGTTCATGCACGGCTTTTGCGGCGGTTTGTGCAGCGCCTTGTGCAGGTTGATTCACGATCGCCAGTCCGCGTTTGGACGTCCGGTTGTCGTAACGCCCGATCTCCTGATTGGCGGCGATCAGGCCCATGTCGAGCAATCGCTCCATTGCCGCCGCCAGCTCATCCTGCCCGAAGGCCTTCCCTGCCTGCATGCGCGCGAACACCTTTGGCGCGTAGTTTGATCCCCCGGCGTGCGAGACGTTGCGCCCCTGTTCCGTGGCCTTGGCGAGGCACGCCAGAAAGGCATCGTTGGCAGCGTTCAACCGGGAAACCTCGGCAAGTTGGGCAGCCACACTGGGAGGAAGGTCCGCGTCGAGAATGAAGCTATGATCGTGCCAGCGGAAGCGGGCGGCATCCCCTGTGCGAGCGTAGTTCGACTTGGCGACCTGCAGCACACGAGCATCAGGATCGCCGCCGTCCTCTCTGGCGAGATGCAGGTGGCCTCGAACAGCGGCAGGCCATGCGGTCGTGCCCGAATAGGTATTCCCCGCCTTGTTCTCATGCCCGATCAGAACCAGGCTACATTCCAGTGCCTCGGCATCCTTGGCCAAGGGGGCGAGCTGGCGGGTGACCTGCTGTCGGTCGTTCTCGTTACCGGGAAAGACGTGCGCCACGTGGTCGACCACGCAAAGCCGCGCTCCAGTGCTGCCGATCATCTCGACCAGGCGTCGGTAAGTATCGGTGGGCAAATAGCTGCCGTCCAGATTGAACGCCCCGAACAGGTTGTCCAGCTCACCCCGACGGTTGACGACGTACAGCCGACCTGAAAGCGACGCCATGTCGACACCCAGCGCCCGGCAAATCGCGGCGATCCGCCAATGCAGTTCGCGCAGGGAATCTTCGCAGCTGAAGTAGATCGCCGGGCCGGGAATGATTGCCATCCCAAGCACGCTTCGCAGCCCCGCCGCCATGGCAATCGCGATCATCAACATCAGCAGCGACTTGCCCACACCGGGTGCGCCGGTGTGCAGGAATATCTCACCCAAGCCGATGACTTTCTCCACCACCCAGTCGGCGGCACGCGGGCTTTGTGCAGCAAGCGTGGGCAGGTCGAGCACCGGGAAAGGCACGTAGGAGAACATGCTGGTTGCGCTACCGGGTGCAATTTCCACCCATCGCCCGTTGCGAAATTCGCGATTGCTGGGTTCGTCAGGGAAAGAGGTCATCGCCGCCGCCTCGCTGGCGCGAAGGCCCACCAGTTGGGATTGAGCAGCCGCCCGAGGCGATCAGCCATTTTCGGGGATGCTACCAGCACCGGCTTTCGGTCGCGAGCTGGCAGTGAAAGCGGAATCGCGAGGCGCTGCACCGGCTGGCGAGCGCTGTCGAGAATGCAATCACCGGATGCGCGCGGCCTCCGCTCTGCCAGTGAGAGATTGTTCCAGCTCACGAATTTGGCTCAGCAAGAAGTCGCGTCGCGATCCAGTATCCGATTGCGAACGAACTCCGCGACCTCATCACGGACAAATGCAATCCGCTTTTCCCCCATCGGCACGGCCTTGGGAAACCTGCCCTCTGCACGAAGGCGGTTGATCATTGTGCGGCTCAGGCTGGTGATTTCAGCGGCCTGTTTCAGGCTAATCAGCTGCGGGCACTCGGACATTTGACCACTCCGTATGGTTTGAGTGGTCAACCATTTGCATCACACTTCCTGTTGACTCCAACAGCGAAATTTTCGCCGCACTCCATCCTACGGGGTTGACACTGATAATGTTGGCATTTCATCGAAGTCTTGGGAGGAAAACGGGTGATACTTCCCTCAGGACTAGCGTTTTCCACTGCTTATTTCGTCCATTTCTGCTCGGCGAGCGCCACCAGGACGAGAAAACGTGCGTGAAGATCTGCGCTCCGTGGCTTATTCGCCGCGCCCCAGGTACGATTCCCATGCAAGCATCAGCTTGCGCCGCTTTTCGAGCGCGGTGCTGCGGCGATAGGCGGCCTCCGTCTTGTCTCTTACAGCATGTGCCAGCGCCATCTCGGCAACGTCGCGATCAAACTTTGTCTTGTCGCCTGCCCAATCGCGGAACGTGCTACGTAGGCCGTGGATGGTCGCCGCCTTGTCCGGGCTAGCGAGGCGCAGCGCCTTCGTCATGGCGGTGTCGCTTACTGGACGGCCATCGACGCCGCCCCCGAAGAGGTAATCGCTAGATGCCACCAGCCTGCGCGCATGGATGATCGCCAAGGCGCGCTGGCCAAGTGGGATCACGTGCTCAGCCCCGGATTTCATGCGTTCGCCAGGAATGGTCCAAAGCGCCTCTTGAAGGTCAAACTCGGCGAAGGTAGCGAAGCGAGCTTCGCTCGAGCGAACTGCGGTAAGCATCAGTAGCTCGACTGCGCGAGCGGCAGTGCCGTTCGAATTGCGCAACTTCTCTGCGGTGCGGGGCGCGTCGGCATAGGGCAGGGCGGCATGGTGCCCGCGCACCAGCCTTTGCCGCGGCGGCATCAGCTTTTCGAGCAAACCCTTCCACTTCGCGCAGTTGGCACCATCTCGCCATTCATGGGCGATCGCATAATCCAGCACCGCCTCGATCCGACTGCGCAGCCTGTCGGCGGTGACCGGACGTTCCAGCCAATGCGGCATGATACACGCCTTTACGTCGCCGACCGCGACGCTCGCGATCGGCAGACGGTGCAGCGGCGCGGCATAGCGTTCGAGCGTCATCAACCACTGGGCGCGATGCTTATCGTTCTTCCAGCTCCCCTCTTTGGAATGGAGCAACTCGTCCATGACATACCTGAAGGTTACGACGTGGACTGGGCGGTTGTCAGCCTTGGGATCGGCACCGCGAGCCAGCTTCTGCCGGATCTCTTCAGCCCTCTCCCGCGCCAACGAAAGCGAAACCGGGGCCGTGCCTTGGCCGTAACCGCCCAAGCCAATCTCCGTACGCTTGTTCTCACGCCGGTAGATGAAAAACCACTGCCGCGATCCACCCTTGCGAACGCGAAGATAGAGGCCATCCCCATCCCCATAGATGCCCGGTTTGTCGATGCGAGCGATCCCTGTCTCTGTCAGCTTGTGCCGCGCCATTCCGAATGATTTGCCATACCATTTGCCCTAACGAACATTTTGTCCATTGAAGCCATCTTGGCAAGTTGCGGATAGAGGTTTCCAACAAAGACAGTATTTTCGGCGGATCAGATTTCACCCCATCCGCCAAGTTGTGACGATCGACCTGCCTGTCGCCAGCCAGCCACGGGTAGAGTATCCCACCGCTTTGGAAGGGGACGTCTTGCGCAAGCGTATCGCGGTTATCCGGAAGGCGTGGAGCGGCGGTGCCGCAGCGGTTGGCCTGCCGCTCAGCGGCCTATCTGGCATTTCCGTGGTCCAGAACTTCATCTCCCTGCGGCCTCAGTCGATCGTCGGCCATGTCACTGCCGCGTGGAACAAGGCTGTCGTGGGGCCGATCGACTTTGCCTTCTCCTTGATCGGGATCGAGTTGTCCGCCTTCGCCTGCTCGGCCATCGCGTCCTATGTCGTGTTTGGCACAACTACCGTCTTCACCCTCTTTCGAATCTATGATCCGCGCCGTGGGACGATGGTCGTAAAAGGGATATGGGGCGGTCTGACCAAACATCTGTTTGCCGGCAGGAACCTAGCAAACCCCTGGCCGCGCCGATTCTATGTCGTGCTGGCGACGATCCTATGGCCGGTAATCGCGATCGAGTATTCATCATACTACCGCCGTGTCTGGCTGCGTTACGCAGACGATTCAGGGCGGCCCGGACCAGAAATCGGCACCTTCACCTCGAACGCCCGCACGGTCAGCGAATTGCTGCCGGACGATCGATGGTGTGGGTACAACAGCCAGTTTGACCACAACCTGACATCGGATAGCTGGTACGCTCTCAAGGGCAACGTGATTACCTTGTTTGCCGCCAACCTGTTGGCCGCGACTGCCGTTGCGGCAGTTCTGCTAGGACTTGCCTATCTTTCCTGAGCACGCCCGGTCGATGGGTGACACGGTGCTGCAAGCGCGTTAGATGCTGGCGGACAAGATCAATTTCGACAATTGACGCCTGAGAGGATCGTTCAGAGATGACCCGTAAACTCGCCGCCTTGCTCGCTGCCACCGCCGCCACTTTCGCCGTGGCCACCCCCGCCCAGGCGCAGGGAGGCTGCACGCGCGACCAGTTGCAGGAAATGGCCGATAGCTGGGTGCAGGCGCTGGAGCGCGGCACCATGATGACCATGCAGCTGGGCGAATGGGTGGATTACAACGAGAACTTCCAGCGCAGCTCGCTCGGCGGTTTCCTCGATCCGGCGCGGGTGGTGAACCACCACCTGGCCCTGCTCGATACCACCACCTGCCAGGTCTTCGTCGAAGCGGTGATGAAGGATGCCGACCATCCCATCGTCACCGCCACCCAGATCGGGCGAGGGTTCTTCGGTGTGGGGCCGTTCGACAATATCGTGACCGACGCGGGTGACTGGCTGTTCGATGCCAATGCCACCTACGAATATGCCCGGCGCGAGCACTGGAGCGACATTCCCGAAGGCGAACGCGCCAGCCGGGCAGACCTGATCGCGGCGGCCGATGCCTATCTCAACCTGTTCAACGATCCCACGGTCGAAGTGCCGTGGGGCGAACCCTGCGCGCGGCTGGAAGGCGGCGTCTATACCGGGCGCGGGCTGCCCACCGACAGCTGCAACGTCGGCGTGCCTTCCGGGGTGGAACTGACCAACCGCCGCTATGTGGTCGATCCGGTGAAGGGCGCGGTCAACGTGTTCCTCGAATTCGGCGCCAACCACCGGCCCGACAGCCACACCTTCCGCATCGAGAACGGCCGCATCCGTTACGTCCACACGGTGACCAACTGCGCCGAGGACAATTGCGGTTTCGGCCCCTTCAGCGAGATGCTCCAGCGCAATCCGGACATGCAGCCGCCCTACGCGCCACTGGACGAATAGCCGCACGCCAGCATCAACCTGTCGAACCGGCGCGTTTGGGGGATTCCCTTCGACCGGGCGATGGCATAGGATTCGCAGCATGAATCTTGCCATGCTGCGCCGTCTGGGTGCCTTCGCCGCCGTCCTCTCGCTCTCCGCCGTGCCTGCCAGCGCGCAGCAGCAGAGCTTTTCGTCCTACATGGATACCGTGGCGCAGCACGCCCGTGCGCAGGGGGTAAGCCAGGCGACGATCGACCGCGTGCTGAGCGACCTTACCCCCAACGACCGGGTGATCGCGCTGGATCGCGACAATGTCTCGTCCAGCGGTTCGCCCGTCACCAACACCGGCTTTCCCTCGATGGCCACCTACATCGCCCGCCACAACACTTCTGCCCGGATCGCGGGCGGGGTGCGCAAGCTGGCGCAGGTCCGCTCGCTGGCCGACCAGGTGGAACGGCAATACGGCGTGCCGGGAGAGATCGTGGTGGCGATCTGGGGCCACGAAACCGCCTATGGCGCGGTGATGGGCAGCTTCGACCTGCCGCGTTCGCTGGCAACGCTGGCCTGGGAAGGCCGCCGCCGCGACCTGTTCGAGCAGGAGCTGATCGACGTGCTCAAGATGGTCGACCAGGGCGTGCCGCGCAGCCAGCTGGTGGGAAGCTGGGCAGGGGCCTTCGGCAACGGCCAGTTCCTCCCCAGCGTCTACCTGCGGCTGGCGGTGGATGGCGACGGCGACGGCGACCGCGACATCTGGACTTCGGATGCAGACACCATGCACTCGATCGCCAACTATTTCCGCGATGCCGGATGGCGACCGGGGCAGCCCTGGGCGGTGCGCGCCTATGTGCCCAATTCGGCCGATCTCGACGGGATCGCCAACCACGTTACCTCGCCCGTCTGCCCGCGCGTACACGAACGCCACAGCCGCTGGCTGACCGTGCGCGAATGGCGCGAACGCGGAGTCATTCCGCAATCGCCCATCGATGATGACGTGATGGCGGCGCTGTTCGAACCCGATGGCCGCGCCGCGCCCGGCTACCTCTTAACCCAGAATTATAGGGTTATCCTCGAATATAACTGCTCGAACTATTACGCGATGAGCGTGGGGTTGCTTGCAGATGAGATTGCCCGATAGCCGCAATGTGCGCCGGTTTCACGCCGCGCTGTTAACCGCAACTGTTCTTGCTGGCCTGGCAGGCTGTGCCAGCGCGCGCGAGGCCGCGCCGCAGGCGGCAGCCGCTCCCGCGCAGCGCACCGGCCCGCAGGCGGACTATCCGGTAACCGTGGGCGATCCCTATGTGATCGACGGCGTGACCCATACCCCGGTGGACGTGCTCAACTACGACGAAGTGGGCTATCTGGCGGTGGACGAAGGCGCGCGCGGCTATTCCGGGGCGCACCACACCTTGCCCTTGCCCAGCTATGTCGAGGTGACCAGCCTGGAAACCGGGCGCACCGTGCTGGTGCGGCTGGAACGGCGCGGGCCGATGACGTCGAACGACGTGGTGGCGCTGTCGCCCGCCGCGCTGGCGCAGCTGGGGGCGAGTGCGCAGACGCCGGTGCGCGTGCGCCGGGTGATCCCGCCAGAGGAACAGCGCGCCGTGCTGCGCGCGGGCAATGCCGCGCCGCTGCGGATGGATACGCCGATGTCGCTGGTGGCGGTGCTGCAACGGCGCTTGCCCGCCAGCGGTTCGGCAACGCTCAACGCCACGCCGCATGTGCCGCACCCGCTGGAATCGGTCGATATCGCCGCCTCCTCGGCCACGCCTGCGCCCATGCCCATGGAACTGCCGCAGGTTGCCGTGGTGGAGCCTGTCCCCGCGCCTCTGGTCGCTCCGATCCCTGAACCTGCACCGGCGCTTGAGCCAGTGGACCTGCTGCAAGTGGCGGCGGTGGAGCCTGTCCCGGCACCGGCGGTGGAGAACCCGGTCTTGCCGTCACTCGACGATCCCGCGCCGGTCGTGGCTGAAGCGCCGGCGGAAGCTCCTGCCCCGGCACCCGCCGCCGAAGGCCGCTTCGTGGTGCAGGCCGCCGCCTTCGCCAACCCGGACAACGCCCGCCGCGCGGCCAATGTGCTGGGCGGCGAGATCGTGCAGTCGGGCAACCTCTACCGCGTGCGCACCGGCCCCTTCGCCACCCGTGGAGAAGCCGAAGCCTCGCTCGCAAACGTGCGCCGCGCGGGCTATAGCGATGCCCGAATCCTGACCAGCGGCTGAGCCTTGGCGCTCCGCCGCATCGCTGCGGTGGAGTGACCTTGCGCAATCGACGGCTAATGGCGGCAATGCTGGGGGCGATGGCGCTGGTGGCCAGCCCTGCGGCCTCCGCACCCCGGTCCGCGCCGATACTTGCCCCGGTTCCGGCCGAGATTCCGGTGGGCCTGCTGATCGACATCAGCAACGGGCAGACGCTGTTCACGCGCCAGGCAGACCGGCGCTTCATGCCCGCATCGGTCACCAAGGTAATGACCGCCTATACCGCCTTCAAGCTGATCCAGGCGGGCGAGCTGCAACCGGGCGAGCGGTTCACCTATACTCCCGAACTGGAGGAGGCATGGTACGGCGAAGGGTCCAACATGTTCCTGCGCGCGGGCGAGCAGCCCACGGTCGGGCAACTGCTGCTGGGCATCACCACCGTATCGGGCAACGATGCCAGCGTGGCGCTGGCGGTGGCGGCCACCGGATCGCTGGAAAACTGGGTGGCGCTGATGAATGCCAATGCCGCCGAACTGGGCATGAACGATACCCATTTCGGCTCTGCCAACGGCTTCCCCGATGGCGGCCAGACCTATACCTCGGCGCACGACCTGGCCCTGCTCGGCACGGCGCTGGTGCGCGACTATCCGTCGCTCTACCACCGCTATTTCGGCCATCGCCAGCTGCGCTGGCGCAACATCGCGCAGCAGAACCACGATCCGGTAACGGGCCGGGTCGAAGGTGCCGACGGGATGAAGACCGGCTACACCCGCGAAGCCGGGTTCACCTTCCTCGGTTCGGCCGAACGTGACGGACGGCGGCTGGTGATGGTGCTGGCCGGATCGCCTGACGACGAGGTGCGCGACGATGCCGCCCGCGCGCTGCTCGAATGGGGATTTGCCGAATTCACCCCGCAGGTGGTGATCCCCGGCGGCACCCATCTGGGCATGGCCGATGTGCAGGATGGCGCCAGCCGCAGCGTTGCGCTGCGCGCTCCGCAGGACGTGGTGGCAGACCTGCCGCGCGGCGTGGATGCCAGCCACCTTACCATGGAACTGGTCTATCGCGGCCCGGTGCAGGCGCCCATTGCGGCGGGTGACGCCATTGCCCGGCTGCGCCTGTCGATCGACGGCCAGCCGGTAATGGAAGTGCCGCTGGAAGCCGCGGATTCGGTACCGCAGGCCGGTCCCTTCCGCCGCGTCGTCAACGCCTTTGCCAAGTTGCTGGCCTGATGCCGGGCCGCTTCATCACGCTGGAAGGCGGGGAAGGGGTGGGCAAGAGCACCCAGGCCGCCATGCTGGCCGATACCCTGCGCTCTCGCGGGATCGAGGTGGTGCTGACGCGCGAGCCCGGCGGCACGCCCGGCGCCGAGGCGATCCGCGCGCTGCTGCTCGATTCCACGCTGGAAATCGGCGCGCGGACAGAGGCGCTGCTGTTCGCCGCCGCGCGGGCGGACCACGTGGAGAAGGTGATTGCCCCCGCGCTCGATCGCGGGGCATGGGTGGTGTGCGACCGCTACATCGATTCATCGCGCGCTTACCAGGGCGGCGGGGATGACCTGTTCGACGATGCCATCATGGCGCTGCACCAGATCGGATCTTGGGGGCTGCTGCCCGATCTCACCCTGCTGCTGACGGCAGACAATGCCGCCGTGGCCGCGCGGCTGGCCGCCCGCGACGGCGACAAGCCGGACCGGATCGGCGGGCGCTCCGCCGCCTATCACGCGCAGGTTGCCGAACGCTTCCGCACATTGGCCGCCAGCGATCCCGAACGTTTCGTCAGCATCGCCGCCGACGGTTCGCCGGGGGAAGTGCATGAGCGGATCATGCGCGCCATGGCCGGGCTGACGGGCGAGGGCGGGTGACCTTCGATCGCGCCGCCTATATCGGCCACGATGCCGCCTGGGCCGACTGGCATCGCGCCATGGCGGGCGAGCGGATGCACCACGGCTGGATCCTTTCCGGTCGCCGGGGCGTGGGCAAGAGCATGTTCGCCATGGCCGCCGCGCGCGAACTGGTGGCGGAACCGGGCGTGCCGCAGCCTGCGGGCGAACATGCCGACATCATTACTCTCACCTACGGCCCGAAAGACGAGAAAGAGGAAAAGAAGCGCGCGGAGGGCAAGGAATTCGAGCTCGCGCGCAGCATTCGGATTGGCCAGATTCGGCAATTGCAGCGGCGCCTTACCACCAGACCCACATTGGGCGCGCGACGGGTGGTCATCATTGATCCTGTCGACGATCTGGAAAAGAGCGCGGCCAACGCCCTGCTCAAGAGCCTGGAAGAACCGCCGCAAGGCACCTTCTTCCTGCTGATCGCGCACCGCATCGGGCGGCTGCTGCCGACCATCCGTTCGCGTTGCCGCGTGCTCAGCTTCCCACGCGTCTCGGATGCCGACATGGATGCGGTGCTGGCGCGCGAAAGCCCGCAGGCGAGCCAGTCCATGCGCACGGCTGCCGTGGCGGCGGCCTGCGGATCGCCCGGCGCGGCGATCGATTTCGTCGAGCTGGACCTGGGCCAGATCCACCAGCTGATGCGGCAACTGGCCGATGCGGGCGATCCCGACTTCAGCCTGCGCGGCCAACTGGCCGGGGCCATGGGCGCACGGCCCAGCCGGGAAAAGCAGCTGGCCGCGCTGGAACTGGCGCGCGCCGTGGTGGCTGACCGGATGCACGGGGTAAGCCCCGCACGCATCCCCGCGCTGGTGGAAACCCACGCCGCGCTGGTGCGGCTGGCAGGGCAGGCGCCCACCTACAATTATGATCCCGGCCTGCTGGTGATGGAAATCGGCACCTTGCTCGCCAGTCTCGCGGCCTCTAGGGCCGTGGCAAATGGCTGAAACCTTCTACCTCACCACCGCGATTCACTATCCCAATGGCAAGCCGCACATCGGCCATGCCTACGAGACGATTGCCGCCGACGTGCTGGCGCGTTTCCACCGGCAGATGGGGCGCCAGGTGCGGTTCCAGACCGGCACCGACGAACACGGGCTGAAGATGGCGCAGAAGGCGCGCGACCTGGGCATTACCCCGCGCGCGCTGGCTGACGAAATGTCAGGCTATTTCCGTGACCTGTTCGACAAGCTTGATATCTCGTACGATCGTTACATCCGCACCACGGAGGACGATCATTACCGCGCCAGCCAGGCGCTGTGGCAGGCGATGGAAGCCAATGGTGACCTCTACCTCGATCGCTACGAAGGTTGGTACTCGGTGCGCGACGAAGCCTTCTACGACGAAAGCGAGCTGGTGGATGGGGAAGGGGGCGAGAAGCTGTCGCCGCAGGGAACCCCGGTGGAATGGACGGTGGAGGAAACCTGGTTCTTCCGCCTGTCGAAATATGCCGAGCCGTTGCTGGCACTTTACCGAGACAACCCCGGTTTCATCCGCCCCGAAAGCCGCCGCAACGAAGTGGTGCGCTTTGTCGAGGGCGGTCTGCGCGACCTGTCGGTAAGCCGCACCAGCTTCGACTGGGGCGTGCCGGTGCCGGGCAGCCCCGGCCACGTGATGTACGTGTGGGTGGATGCGCTCACCAACTATCTGACCGGCCTGGGCTATCCTGACGAAACCGGGAACATGGCGAAGTTCTGGCCCGCCGACCTGCACCTGATCGGCAAGGATATCGTCCGCTTCCACGCGGTTTACTGGCCCGCCTTCCTGATGAGCGCCGGGATCGCCTTGCCGAAACAGGTGTTCGGCCACGGCTTCCTGCTCAACCGCGGACAGAAGGAATCGAAGTCGCTGGGCAATGTCACCGATCCGTCGGAACTGGTGGATGCCTATGGCGTGGACGTGCTGCGGTATTTCCTGCTGCGCGAATTCAGCTTTGGACAGGATGGCAGCTATTCGGCAGAAGCCATTGTCAATCGGGCAAATTCGGAACTAGCCAACAGTTTCGGCAACCTTGCCCAGCGCACCTTGTCGCAGGTGTTCAAGAACTGTGAAGGCTATCTCCCGCGCATCAACGGGCACACCCCGGAAGACGAGGCGCTGTTCGCCCATGTCGACCGGGTGATCCATGCCGAAATGCCCGCCGCCTATGCCGATCTCGCCTTTGCCCAGGCGCTGGAAGCGTGGATGGGCGCGGTGTTCGCCTGCAACGCCTATATCGACGCGCAGGCGCCCTGGGCGCTCAAGAAAACCGATCCCGACCGGATGCAGACCGTGCTTGCCACGCTCTACATCGTGATCGCGCAGCTGTCGCAGGCGGTGATTCCGGTAATGCCCGGCTCGATGGGCAAGCTGCTCGATGCCATGGGCATTGCGCCCGAATTGCGCAGCCCCGAAGGCATCCGCTCGCACTGGTATTCGCCGCTGGCAGAGAGCGAATACCGGCTCGACAAGCCCGAAGGGCTGTTCCCCCGGCTCGAACTGCCCGAAGCGGCGGGCGAGGGGGCGGAATGACCGTCCATGCCCCGCTGATCGACAGCCATTGCCACCTCAACTACGCGGGGCTGGCCGAACGGCAGGGCGAGGTGCTGGCCAATGCCCGCGCGGCGGGCGTCTCCGGCTTCCTCAACATCTCCACCCGCGAGCGCGAATGGCGCGACGTAGTGGCCACGGCCGAGCGAGAGCCGGACGTCTGGGCCACGGTGGGCATTCACCCGCACGAGGCGGACCAGCATGCCGATCTCGGTCGGCAGGTGCTGCTGCACGCCACCCGGCACCCGCGCGTGATCGGGATTGGTGAAAGCGGGCTGGATTACTACTACGACAAGTCGGAGCGCACCGTGCAGCGTGACCTGTTCCGCACGCATATTGGCGTCGCGCGCGAAACCGGGCTGCCGCTGGTGATCCACACCCGCGATGCGGAAGAGGATACGCTGGCGATCCTCGAGGACGAGCTGGGGCAGGGTGCCTTCCCCGCGCTGATCCACTGCTTCACCGCCAGCGCCGCCTTTGGCCAGCGCGTGCTTGAACTGGGCCTGACAGTCTCTCTGTCGGGCATAGTTACCTTCAAGAACGCGCGCGAAATACAGGAATTTGCAAAGGAAATTCCGGCAGACCGCCTGCTGGTGGAAACCGACAGCCCGTTCCTTGCCCCGGTTCCGCACCGCGGCAAGCCGTGCGAGCCTGCCTTCGTGCGCAATACCGCCGAATTCGTCGCCCAGCTGCGCGGTGAGGACGTGGCGGACCTTGCCGCCAATACCTCGCGCAACTTCTTCGCGCTGTTTTCCAAGGCCGAGGCACCCGCGTGAAGCTGATCGTGCTCGGTTCCGGCACCTCCACCGGGGTGCCGCGCGTGGGCAACGACTGGGGTCTGTGCGATCCTAACGAGCCCAGAAACCGCCGCAGCCGGGTTTCAATCGTGGTCGAGAGCAACGAAGGCCGCCGGATCCTGGTCGATACCTCGACCGACCTGCGCAACCAGCTGCTCGACAATGCCATCGATCGGATCGACGGCGTGTTCTGGACTCACGATCACGCCGATCACTGTCACGGCATAGACGACCTGCGCGCGCTGCGGTTCGGGCGTGCGGGAGCGATCCCCGGCTTTGCCTCGGTCGAATGCTGCCGACGGCTGCGCAACCGCTTCAGCTACGTCTTTGCCGGCCAGTACGGCTATCACACCGTGGTAGAGCTCAACACGCTCGATACCTTGCGCATCCATGCCGGGTTTGGCGTGGAGAGCCTGGAAATGCCGCACGGACCGATCACCACCACCGGCTATCGCTTCGATGCGGATGGTAAATCAATCAGTTATGCGACGGACTTCAGCGAGATTACCGACGACATGGTCGATTTCTACGCCGATACCGATATCCTGGTAACCGATTGTCTGCGCCGCGAACCGCATCCCACGCACGCCAATCTCACCATGGCGCTGGAACTGGCGGCACGCTGCGGCGCGCGGCTGACCGTGCTGTCACATCTCGACAAGAGCATGGATTATGCCACGCTGAGCGCCGAAGTGCCGGCCAATGTGCTGGTCGGCTATGACGGCATGGAGATCGTGGCATGAGCGACGGATCGCTGGTTTCGGTGGTGGCGTTGCTCGGCTGGCTGGCGCTGATGATCGCTTCCTACCGTTCGTACAAGGTCGACACTTCGCAGACGGTGCGCATGGCCTTGATCTGGGCGTGCATTTTCGTCGCCGTGGCGTTCGTCTTCAGCCTGGTGAAGTGAGAGGGGGCGCGATCGCCCGCTCCACCACCTGCCATATTATTTTACATAATATATATTATCATCCCAAGGTAACCGTGCAATGAGCGACCAGCTTTCCCGCCTCCTCTCGATCATGGCCCGGTTGCGCGATCCGGTTTCGGGTTGCGAATGGGATACCGCGCAAGACTTCGCCACCATCGCGCCGTACACCATCGAGGAAGCCTACGAAGTTGCCGACGCGATCGAGCGCAATGACATGGCGGGCCTGCGCGGCGAACTGGGCGACCTGCTGCTGCAAGTCGTCTTCCACGCCCGCATGGCCGAAGAAGCCGGTCACTTCGCCTTCGATGACGTGGCGCGCGCCATTTCGGACAAGATGGAAAGCCGCCATCCGCACATCTTTGGCGACGAACAAGGCGTGATGGATCGCCAGCGGTGGGAAGACATCAAGGCCGCCGAACGCCAGCAGGAAGGTTCGACCAGCGCCATGGACGGCGTCGCCCGCGCGCTGCCGGCCTTGCTGCGGGCCGACAAGTTGCAGAACCGCGCTGCGCGCGATGGCTTCGAATGGCACGACGTCAGAGGTCCGACCGACAAGTTGCTGGAAGAGCTTGACGAACTTGCCGCCGCGGAAAGCGATGAGGAACGGCTGCTGGAAGCAGGCGACGTGCTGTTCGTGGCGGTCAACATCGTCCGCCGCTATGGGGTCGACCCCGAGGCCGCGCTGCGCGCATCGAACGCCAAGTTCGAACGGCGATACCGGGCGATGGAGGCACTCGCGGGCGGGAATTTCACCGCTCTCGATCTCGAGGCCCAGGAAGACCTGTGGCAGGCCGTGAAGCGTGATGAGAAATAGGCCGGTCGCCCCGGACTCCTAGAGCGCCTCGAACCGGCCCCATTCCTTCTCGGTCAGGCGCACCGCGATATGCCGCAGCGGGCCATGCTCGCCCTCCCCGCCGTCTTCGTCGGCCAGCACTTCGCCGTGTGCATGGAGCCAGGCGATCTTCGCGCCGTCACTGGCGGGCAGCGTGATGCTATGGAGCCGCGCACCCTTGGTCAGCAACGCGCCCAGGTGTTCGCGCAGGCCATCCACGCCTTCGCCAGTGACGGCGGAGGTCGGCACCACCGTGTCGTCGTGCGCGGCCACGTCCAGCAGCGCCTCGCGCTGTTCCTGGTCGAGCAGGTCGAACTTGTTCCACACCTCGATGATCGGGGTCGGCTCCCCTTCCCCGTCGTCCTCGCCCTCGCCCAGGCCGAGTACGGCAAGCACGTGCAGCACCTGGCGTTTCTGCGCGGCGGAATCGGGATTGGCCATGTCGCGCACGTGCAGCACCACGTCCGCCGCGGTCACTTCCTCCAGCGTGGCGCGGAAGGCGGCCACCAGCTGGGTAGGCAGGTCCGAGATGAAGCCCACGGTGTCCGACAGGATTGCCTTCTCCACCCCCGGCAGCGAAATCGCGCGCATGGTGGGATCGAGCGTG
>JAGREI010000339.1 GCA_020446625.1 Erythrobacter sp. | reverse complement strand
ACCTACAACCCGCAGGTGGCGCGCGACGAGATGTTCCAGCTGGGCATCCACATGACCACCAAGGGCAACCAGATCGCGCCCATGCGCTCGACTTCGGCGCTGGTGCTATCGTCCACCAACATCAACCGCGAGCGGATCTACATCCAGCAGCCGCCGATCAGCTCGGCGGGCTTCTCCAGCCAGGCTTTCGCCCCGCACTTCCCGCACACCGTGCGGCTGACCGAGACGAAGCAGTGTTCCGACTGCCACCTGTCCGAGGCGGAAGACAACAACGCGATCATGTCGCAGCTGCTGCTGCTGGGCACCAATTACGTGAACTTCGTGGGCCTCAACGCCTGGTCCGGGCTGGAAGGCGGCTTCCAGGCCACCCGCGTCACCGAATGGGACGAACCGCAGGCGGTGATCGGCAGCTACCTGCACCGCTATGCCTATCCGGACTACTACCGGATGCACGTGGAAGACCATAACCGCGAGCTGATCAACTGGACGCGCGGGACCACCTTCGACGCGAACCTGTCGGGCGAAACCCGCGCGATGGAGGAATTCCGCAACGTGGTGGAAGGCACCAGCGACCGCGTGGGCTGTCTGCAAATGCGCGGCGAATACATGTTCGTGGCCGAAGGGCGCGGCGGTTTCCGCGTCTACGACATCGCCTCGATCGCCAACAAGGGCTTCTCCGAACGCATCGTGACGGCGCCGTTCAGCCCGCTGAGCCACGACAGCCATATCGACAGCCGCAACGCCACCTGCATGGCGATCCCCACCAACCAGGCGATCGCGCCCACCCGCAACACTCCGGAAATGCGCGCGGCGAACCAGGAACAGGCGTTCCTGCCGATCTACCACTACGCGGTGATCACCGATGCGGTGGAGGGCCTGATCCTCACCAATGTCGATACCTTCGCCGACGGCGAACTGCGCGACAACGACCTGCACCGGCTGGAATTCGCCGGCGGCGGCGATGCCTGGAACCCAGACGGGGTGCTCACCGGCGCGCGGCACGTCACGCTGGCGGGCTCGATGGCCTATATCACCGCCGACGTGGGCCTGGTGGTGGTCGACCTGGCCGATCCGGCCAACCCGCAACTGTCGGCAGTGCGCCCGCTCAACGACGCGCGCGCCTCTGCCCTGCAATTCCGTTACCTGTGGGTGACCGATGCCGAGGGCGTGAAGCTGTTCGACGTAACCGACATGCGCAACCCCATCGCCCGCCCCGAAGGCACGATCCGGCTGGCCGACGCCCGCCGCATGTACGTGGCGCGCACCTACCTCTACATCGCGGCCAAGTCCGATGGCCTGGTGATCGCCAATGTCACGCGTCCGCTGGCGCCGACAATCTACCGCGCTGAAACCTTCGGTGGCACGATGAACGACGTGGAGGACGTGGTGGTCGCCAGCACCAATGCCACCGCCTTCGCCTATGTCGCTGACGGGCGGAACGGGTTGAAGGTGATCCAGCTGACCAGCCCGGACAGCCAGCCCAACTACTACGGCTTCAGCCCCGCCCCCATGCCCGAACTGATCGCCTGGGCGCGCACGCCCAGCCCGGCGATCGCCATGTCCAAGGGCCTCGACCGCGATCGCGCGGTGGACGAGACCGGCGGCCAGATCGCCGTGGTCGGCCGCCTGGGCAGCCGCCCCTTCAACCGGGCGGAGATGGAGGAGCTGTTCCTCAACAATGCGGGCATCCCCTGGCGGGTGAGCGACGAGGTCGACATGAACCTGTGGGTGCCGGGCGCAGGCCCGGTGATGGATCGGCGGCGGCCTGGGCAGTAGTGCAAGGCTACGCGCCTGCGCTGCTGGCCGTCGCCTTGGCAGGATGCAGCGCCCAGCTGGATCTTGATACCACGGCCCAGCGCCTCGAAGCCGAACTGACAATGCCGGATGGCTACGCTCTCACCAACTTCGGACGGCATTACGCACTGATGGATGGTGACGAGGCCAATGCCTACCTGGGTATTGCCGACCTCATACCCTCAGACGACCGCGTACTGGTCGGGCTGTACCTGTATGGCGAGGAACCAGTGCGTTACGTATACGGTGACTGGACCAGCGTGCCTCAAGCTGATGACGGCGGGTGCATGGTCATCGTGCCAATCGGCAGCAATGGCGAGTTTCTGACCCAGCCGGAACTGGGTTGCAGGCGAATGAACTAACCCGTCCCCCGCTCGTCTTCCATGTGCTTGATCATCGGCTGGAGGTGCGGGCCGTAGTAGGCGATCACTTCCCAGTCGCTCACCCGCTCGTAATGGCTGACGAAGCTGGTGCCGTCCCAGCGGTGCAGCGCATAGGTGGGCGGTTCGGTGGTGATCAGCGCGCGGGCATCGGGTTTCTTGCTGCTGATCGGGCGCAGGTCCATCGACACCAGCGGTGCGACCGAAGGCGTCACGCAGACCGGAATGCCGCAAAAGCGGGCGTTGAACTGGCGGTGCAGGTGGCCGCAGTGGATCGCCTGCACCCGCGCCTCGTGCCCCTTCAGCGCATCGGCCAGATTGCCCAGCCAGCGTTCGGTGGGGGCCGGATCCATCCACTCGATGCCCGATACGGCAGGCGGATGGTGCATGAAGATTGCCACGGGCAGGTCGGGATGGTCGGCCAGCACGCCGGCCAGCCAGTCCCGCCGCCGTTCGCAGAAGGCGCCGCCGTGGCGATCGGGTTCGAGCGTGTCGAGCAGCACCACCAGCAGCCCTTCGGAGACGAAGAAGCTCTGCACGAAGCCGTCGTTGGTCTCGGTGTCGGGGAAGGCCTCGACCAGTCCTTCGCGGCTGTCGTGGTTGCCCACCAGCACCTTGATCGGCATGTCCAGGCCGGTCAGCAGATCGGCGGTCTTGGCAAAGCTTTCCGCGTCGCCGCGATCGGTGATGTCGCCGGTCAGCAGCAGCAGGTCGATCGGGTTGGGCTGCTTGCGCAACCTTTCGAGCACAGCACGAAAGCGCTGGCGGTTCAGTTCTTCTGGCTTCGCGTCAGGTTCAAAACCGATATGGATATCGGTCATCTGGGCTATCAGCATCCAGCCTCCATCTGCGACCCGAAGGATGCGGCGAACTTCATTGACGTGTTCGCTCTCTGCGCTCGGTTGCGGAAGCAATGCGGCGTGGCGCCCCATTCTCCTGCGCGGGTGGGTGATAGGAATGGCACATTGCGCAGCTGGAGGGAACCTCTGCTTCGCGGGCATCTTCACCCAGGTGACAATCACGGCACGAATTGAGATCGGGAATGAGGAAATCGGTCGCCGCGTCAGAGGTTTCCGCCGCATGGCATTCGGCGCAGGCTGCCGCATCGGTACTGGCGCCCATGGCATCGCGCCCGTGCGCGGCGTGATCGAACCAGCCGTGCTCGAAATAGCGGCTGCGCTGGGTCACCGGCACCACCGCCAGGTCCACCCCGCCCGCCGGATAGTGGCATTCACCGCACAGGCCATCCTGGTCCAGCGCGGATCGGGTCAGGCTGCGCGGCTGCACGCGGCTGAAATTGCCGTAGTAGATGCCGCCTTCGGCAAAGGGACCGGGCCGCCGCCTGCCGGTGGAAACCGGACGGCGCGGGCTGCGGTCGAGCGCGGCAAGGTCTGCCTGCATCTGGGCGACGTCGCCGTGGCGCAGCGAACGGAAGGTATTGCCCACCTGATCGTAGACCAGGCTGTGGCAGCTTTCGCAGCTGTCCTCCATCACCACCGGCTGGAAGCGCACTCCGTCGGCGCTGGGAACGTGGCAATTGCTGCATTCGAGCGGCGCGCCGCCGCGGTTGATGTTCAGCCGCCCGGCCATGCGCGCCACTCCGTTGGTGGTGGACAGGTGCATGTCGTGGGGGAACTTCACCCCGTCGAAATCCTCGGTGACATTGTCGAGCGACAGCCGCACCTCGTCCGCGCCCAGCGCCGGGGTGATCAGCGCCTGGAACTGCGGGTGAGACGTGCCGAAATCGGCGGCATTGCCCAGCGCGGTATCGGTCAGCCGCTGGTCCAGCGTGCCGTGGCAATCGGCGCAGAACTGCTGCCGGGTGGGCTGCATGTCGCCCGCGCCTTCGTGTTCGGTGTGGCAATCGGTGCAGGCGCCGGGGCCGGGCTTGTTGAAGGCGTGGGCAATGTCCCACAGCAGGGCCTCGCCCCCGGTAAAGGCGGGCATCCCCGCCACCAGCCGGTTCGGCTCGGCATGGTTGCCCAGGTCGCCGTGGCAGGCCATGCAGGTTTCATCGCGCACCGCCACGAAGGGCTGGGTGTGGCACGCTTCGCACTGGTTCTCCAGCCCGTGGTGGACGCTCGACAGCGCCCCGGTCGACCAGCTGGCATCCATCAGCACCTGACCTCCCGCATCGATATCCGGATGTGCCACCGGCGTGCGGGCAAGATGCGTGTAAATAGGCACGGCAAGGAAGGCCACGAGTATGGCAAGCACCGCCACCCAGCTGACGATCCGGCGGCTGGGCAGCACCGAGGCGAGGCCAAAGCCGGCCTGCTGGTCTTTCGCCGCGCCATCGTCAGCCGCGGCGCGGCGCACGGTGATGACGATCTTGCCGTCATCATTGGTGCCCACGTCCAGCCGGTAGCCGCCCACGCCCAGCTCGCCGCCGCGCGCGGGGTCGATCTCGGCGCTGGTGGAATTGATGCCGTCGTGGGTGAAGCCCAGCGACCCCACCGCTTCGGCGCGCAGCGCGCCGGTGTTGAGCTGGGTGAGCGTGAAGTGCCGCTGTTCCACTGCCAGGTCGGGCAGGTGCACGGCATTCTCGCTGGCGCGGCCCACGGTGATGCTGTCGGCGCTCACCTCGCGCTCGCGCACGATCTCGCGCCCGGTGGCGGTGAGGTCGATGCTGCGGATCAGGATATCCATCGTACAGCCTCCCTCACCAGTAGTAGAACACGGAGATGATGTGCGCGGTCAGCGCGGCGAGCAGCGCCAGCGTGACCGGCACATGCACGTAGAGCCACACGTCGAGCAGGGCGCGCAGCTTCATCTGGCGGCGGATCTGTTCCAGCTGGCCACGGCGGCGGCGCAGCAATTTGACCACCTTGTCCACGTCCTCGCTGTGCACCGAACCCCGGTCGAAGGCGTTGAGCGCGCGGATCGTGCGGCAGCTGCCGTAGCGGCCCGAAAGGCGTGTGATCAGGCCGAAGCCGAACGGATCCTGCTCCAGCGCGGCGATCACCAGGTCGCTTTCCTCGCGGCCCAGCGGCTGGCTGGCGGCTTCCAGCTGGCGGTCGATCGATTCGAGCGATTCGAGCATTTCCGCCTTGGTCATCTGCTTGCGGTTTTCGGCCAGCTTGGCGGGCAGCAGGGCGTAGACGGCGATCCCGTAGATGCCCGACACGATCACCAGGATCATCAGCCCCCAGGCCAGCGTGTGGACGTTCCAGCCCAGCTGGAACCCGGTGTGCAAGGTGCCGATCACGATCAACGCCAGCCCCAGGTAGACGTGCGCCGAAGTCCAGGCCTTCAGGCTCCACTTGCCCTCGGTCATCTTGCGTTTGCGGATGCCCAGCAGGCTGAGCCAGACGATCAGCCCGGCCCCGATGGTGCCCAGCGTATAGCCGTACCAGCTGCCGCCGTTGTGGCGCGGCTTGATGTCGATCAGCAGGTAGCTGGCGACCACCACCGCCACCAGCGCGGTGGCCACCTTCATCCAGCGCCAGCGGCGATGCTTGAGGAAGCTGACGTGATCGGCGTCGCGCCGTGAATCGCGTTCGGAGAAGTTGCCGGCCTGGGTCGCCATCAGTCGACGTCCTCGGTCAGCTTGGTGAAGGTGAGGAATTTCTCCGGCGAGACGCGGATCGCCGCGCCCGTGGGGCAGGCGCGCACGCAGGCGGGGCCGCCCTTGATGCCCTTGCACATGTCGCACTTGATGGCGAGCTTGGCCTGTTCCAGCCCGGCTGCCTCGGCCTGCTTCTTGCGCCACTTGTAGGGTGCCTCGCCCGGCCCCGGCCCGTTGCCGAAGAACAGCCAGCTCATCAGCGATGGCTTGGGCAGCGGCTTGGCATCCAGCCGGATCACGCCATAGGGGCAATTGCGCTGGCAGTTGCCGCAGCCGATGCAGGTTTCGTTGATGAACACCTCGCCATCCGGCCCGCGCTTGATCGCGTTGGGCGGGCAGTCGGCCATGCAGTGCGGATGTTCACAGTGGCGGCACGATGTCGGCACGTGGAGGTTGGCAAAGCTGGTGCCGGCCTCCCGGTTCAGGCGGCTGAGGCCCTCGTGGCTGTCGGCGCAGGCTTTCTCGCAGTTGTCGCAGCCCACGCACAGCGTCTCGTCGATCAGCAGCGCGTCGGTCGCTTCCCCCAGCCCCTTGTCGATCAGGAACTGCGCAGTCTTCGAATACATGTCCACCGCGCCTTCGAAGCTGTCCTTCTGGCTTTCGATGAAGGCGTTGATCTGGCGCCGCGATTCCATGTCCTTCCTGGCGCGTTCGAGCAGCTTGGGATGCGCGTCGAGCACCTTCTTGAAGGCGGCGCCGTCGATATGGATCACTTCGGACTTGATCGCCGCGCGCACCGTGGCGGTGCGCCGCCCGCCGTCGATCAGCGCCATTTCCCCGACATAGGAACCGGCGGGCAGGTAGCTGAGGAACACCGGGTGGCCGCCGATCGACTTTTCCACCACCATCGACCCCAGCCGGATGACGTAGATATCCTGCCCCTCGTCGCCTTCGTTGAGGATCGTCTCCCCCGCAGCCACGCGCATGATCCTGGAGGTATCCACCACCTCGCGGATATCGTCGGGCGTCAGGCCCGAACCGAACATCTGCAACAGCTGGCGTTCGGTAGAGATACGCTCGATCGCCTTCTTCGCGGTGGGCACCTGCGATTGCAGCTTCAGCGCGGCGAGACGCGAAATCTCCACCACCACGGTATCTTCGGCGGCCAGCACCGTGGCGCCGCGCGGGCGGCCCGAGATCAGGCCCACCTCGCCAAAGATCGAGCCGGTGCCGATGGGAATGGTGATCGACGGGTCCGCCGGGTTCACCTGCACCGCCACCGATCCGCTGGCGATCCCGAACAGCGAGGAACCGGGCGCGTTGCGTTCGAAGATCGTTTCCCCCTTGCGGAAGAACTTCGCTTCGGATTCGAGCATGAATTCGCGCATCTGCAACGGGTTCATGCCGTTCAAGATGGTGACATTGCTGCGCAGGAATTCCAGCCATTCCTCGGTGCTGCGCTGGCCGGGAAGCGCCTTGAACTTCTCCACCATGATCGGTTCGTCGGCGGGCTTCAGCTCGGTATTGCCGCCGATGAACTCGATGACGTCATAGCCCTGGTTCATGCAGTGCTTGATCAGCGGATATCCCGCCAGCGCGCCGATCACGAAGATGCCGGGGCTGGTCGATTCGAAGGTGGGTGTCAGCTGCGGGAAGGCGCCGCGATCCTCGCTGGTGAAGGCGATGCCGCATTCTTCCACGAACATGCGTGGCGGGGCCGAACCGATGCGGGCGATGATCCGGTCGCAGCGGATGCGTTCCTCGCCATCGCGCGTGGTCAGCGTGATCCAGCCAGGCTCAATCTCCTTCGTCTCGCTCTCCAGCCGGATCGTCAGCTTGCCCGCGTCGTGATCGGCTTGCAGCGCCTTGACGTTGGCATCCTTGGCGGTGGGGAAATCGGTGCCGCGATTGAGGATGGAGACGACGTTGCGCTGCGCCGGGTCTTCCGCCAGGCCGCGCGCGTTCTCGATTCCGGCGTCACCCGTGCCGACGATGACGATGTGCTCGTCAACGTATTCGGTGGGATCGTCGAGCTGGTACTGCACGTGCGGCAGGTCCTTGCCGGGACAGCGCATCAGGTTGGGATTGCCCTGCGTGCCGATGGCCAGGATCACGTTGTCCGCGATCAGCTTTTCGCCATTGGTCAGCTCGATTTCGTAGGGCGCTTCGTGGCGCTGCACGTCCTTGGTCGACTTGCTGCCGTCGCGCCCGCGGATCACGATCTGGTGGACCGAGCCGGGAATCGCCGGGCCAGTGCCGCGGATCGCCTTCACCTCGGCCTTGTACTTGACGTTGATCTTGTATTCGGCGGCCTGGTCATCCCACTTGCCCAGGATCACCTCGCGCTTGCCCGCCTCGAAATCGCAGTCGGACCGCAGCACCAGGTTGCTGGGCGTCGCCATGACGTGCTTGCCCTTCTGGTACTTGAAGATGGTGTCCGACAGGTGATCGGTCTTTTCCAGCAGCACGTGCGCCATGCCCCGCTGCGCAGCGCGCGCAGCGGCGCTCAGGCCCGCAGGCCCCGAGCCAACGATTGCTACCTGAACCCTCTGTGGTTCCTGCGCCATGCAAATCCCCCCGGATTGCGCGACTATGCCCAAAACCCAGCGGCTTGCAAACAGCCGATCCCTGTTGCGAGGCATTTTTTGGGCGCTATTCTCGCATTGTGCTGCGCAAGGGGGCGGCTAACGCGATGAGATTGAGCAAGGGGAATATGGCCGCACTGGCCGCGCTGCTGGTGCTGGCAGGCGTGATCGGCTGGCGGATGCTGTCGAGCAGCGAAGGCGGGGAAGCGGAAACCGCAGGTGGCATGTCCACCCCGCCCGGCCTGGCCGAACTGCAACAGGCGGCCGAAGCCGATGCCGACAACCCGGAGGCGTGGCAGGAACTGGCCCTCGCCCACTATTCGCTGAACCAGTACGCCGAAGCTGCCCAGGCTTACGAGCGCGCGGTGGCGCTCGATCCCGAATCTGCGCTGCTGTGGTCGGCGCTGGGCGATTCGCTGGCCAAGGCGAGCGAAGTGGCGGAAATCCCCGAACGGGCGCAGGAAGCCTTCCGCCGGGCGCTGGCGATCGACCCGCGCGATCCCACGGCGCGCTATTTCCTCGCCGTGGGCAAGGACCTGGACGGGGATCACGAAGGCGCGATTGCCGACTGGCTGTCGCTGCTGGCAGATACTCCGCCCGGCGCGCGGTGGGAGACGGACCTTGTCCGCACCATCCAGCAGGTGGGCGCGATCAACCAGATCGAGGTGGAAAGCCGCATCGCCAGCGCATCGGGCACGCGCGACCTGCTGCCCAACGGCACCACCGGCCCGGCACGCGGTCCTACTACCCAGCAGATGGCCGCCGCTGCCAATCTTTCGCCCGATACGCAGCAGGGAATGGCCGAAACCATGGTGGCAAACCTGGCCCAGCGGATCGAATCGCAGGGCGGCAGCGTGGACGAATGGGTCATGCTGATGCGCAGTTACCGGCAGATGGGCCGCACCGGCGAAGCGCGCCGCACGCGTGACCGCGCGATTGCCGCGCATCCCGATGCGCGCGACCAGATCATGCAGCTTGCCGACCAGCTCGATATCGGCTGACACGATTGTGTAATCAGTTGGATGGCATGGACTTGGCCAGCCAACCTCGCCATAGTCATGGCAGATCAATGGTCGAACCGTTCAGGGGGAAGGGAACCGACCGAATGTGGGTATTTGCTTCGTTGAAGAAGGATTCCGGCGGCGTGGCCGGAAGCGGTCGCGTACTGCGTGGCTGGGGCCTGGCAGTGATGCTGGGAACCTCTGCCCTCGTCTCGCAGGCGGCACTGGCGCAGGACATCAGTCCGCCCACGCGAGACGAACTTACCGTGCCGCAGGCGCGTCCCGACGTGCGTCGCGGCGTGACCCTGACCGTGGACGGACAGATGGAGCGCCGCCCCTGTGCGCTCGACAATCCCGACTATGCCGAACTGACCATCAACCTGTCGCAGGTGGTGTTCACCGGGGCCGAACGCGCGCCTGACGTGGACTTTTCCGCCGCTTACCAGGGCTATACCGGGCGCGACCTGCCGGTGCGCGCGCTGTGCGACATCCGCGATCGCGCCGCCGCCATCCTGGAGGATGCGGGCTACCTCGCCGCGGTAGAGATCCCGCCGCAGAACCTGGGCGGCGGTACTGCCGAAATGCGGGTGGTGCTGGGCCGCCTCGTCGCCATCCGCGCGCGCGGCGATACCGACGGTTCCGAAGCGGTGCTGTCGGCCTATCTCAACCGGCTGGTCGACCAGCCGGTGTTCAACGTCCACGCCGCCGAACGCTACCTGCTGCTGGCGAACGACGTGCCGGGCATGGAACTGCGCCTGTCGCTGCGCGCCGCCGAAGGGGGCCAGCCGGGCGACCTGGTGGGCGAAGTGGCAGTATTGCGGCAAAGCTTCGTGCTGGATGCCAACGTGCAGAACTGGGGCAGCCACGCGCTGGGGCGCGAAGCGGCGCTGGTGCGCGCCGAAGCCTATGGCCTGACCGGGCTGGGAGACCGCACCTCGATCTCCTTCTTCTCCACGCTCGACCTCGAAGAACAGCGCACCTTGCAGATCGCGCACGACATGCGGCTGGGCGGCGAAGGCTTCACGCTGGGCGGTTCGCTGACCTTCGGCTGGACCGCGCCCAATGCCCTGCCCGGCTTCGATATCACTTCCGACACGCTGCTGGCCAACCTGGAAGCGAGCTATCCCTTCCTGCGTACACAGCAGGCATCGGTATGGGGCGCGGCGGGCTTCGACCTGGTCAACCAGGAGGTCGATTTCGCCGGCACCCCGCTCACCCGCGACCGGGTGCGCGCCGCTTACCTGCGCAGCAACTTCCTGTTTGTGGACGGCGCCTCGATCGAGCGGCGCGCCGGGTACACGCCGTATAAACCGCGCGCGCGGCTGTCCGGGCTGGTCGAACTGCGGCAGGGCCTTGGCGTGCTGGGCGCAACCAACGATTGCCGGGCGGACTTTACCGCCTGCGTCACCGGCGGCGCGGTTCCCCCGACGCGGATCGAGCAGAACCCCCATCCCACGCTGGCGCGGGTCGAACTGGCTGCGGAATACCGTCCCATGCCCTTGCTGGCGATCAGCTTTGACCTCGATGCCCAGCTCAGCGGCAGCCCGCTGCCCGCGTTCGAGGAATTTGCCGGTGGCCAGTATTCGATCGGGCGCGGTTACGATCCGGGCTCGGTGATCGGGGATTCGGGCCTGGGCCTGCGCGGTGAACTGGCCTGGGGATCGCTGGTGCCCACCAGCCTTACCGACATAGCGGCGGCGCCCTTCGTCTTCATCGACTATGCCAAGGCCTGGAATGAAGATCCCAGCCTGGCGCTCGATCCCAGCGATTCGCTCGTTTCCACCGGCGTGGGCCTGCGCTTCGTGCGCGGCGCCAACGTGCAGGGCGAATTTGCCATTGCCGTGCCGCTGCGACGGCTGGATTTCCAGACCGAGCACAACCCCATCCGCTTCCTGTTTTCGATCACAGCCCGGCTGCATCCGTGGAGAACGCAATGATCAGGTCCGCCTCGCTGTCGCGCAAGAAGCTGCTGCTCGGCTGCGCCCCGCTGGCGCTGTCGATCGCCGCACTTGGCCTGCCCACGGACGTACGGGCGCAGGCTTTCCAGGGTACGCCCAACGTGGTGCAGGGGACGGTCAACATCGACCGGTCGACGCCCAACATCGACAATATCCAGGTCACCGGCAACAACGCGATTATCGACTGGACGCCCACCGACGACGGTAACGGCGGGGCGCTTGCCTTCCTGCCCACCAATGCCACCGCTATCTTCCGCGGCAGTCCGGGCAATACGGGCTTCGCGGTGCTCAACCGCATCCTGCCCACCCCGATTGCCACGCCCACGCTGTTCCAGGGGACGGTGCAGGCATTCGTGCAGCCCACCGTAGGCGGGCCGCTGACGCCCGGCGGCTTCGTCGCCTTCTATTCGCCCACCGGCATCCTGGTTTCCAGCACCGCCAAGTTCGAAGTGCCGCAGCTGTTGCTGACCACCAACGACGTGGACGTGCAGAGCTTCACCGATTTCGCCAACGGCGTGGGTCCGCTGCTGTTCTCGGGCGACACTTCGCAGATCGTCATCCAGCCTGGCGCCACGCTGACCGGCACGCCAGAGGGCAGCTTCTTCATCGTCTCGTCCAGCAATATCGCGCAGGGCGGCGATGCCTATTTCAACGGCTCGACGGTCTATGCCGCGGGGCTGGCCATGTCGATGAGCCACAGTTCCGGCCTGTTCAACATCCAGATCACCGACGGCACCGACGGCGTGGCGATCGACCACACCGGCAGCACCGGTGGCCCCTCCAGCACCGGGACGGGTGACGAGCACGTGATCTATGCCGTGGCGCGCACGGCCGATTTCTCCAACGGCGTGGGCATGTTGTTCAGCGGCAACCTGGGGTTCGACCCGGCGGGCAGCGCGACAATCGTCAACGGCGACGTGATCCTGGTGGCCAACCACGACGTGTTCGGCAGGAACGTTGACGGCGGCACCTCGCGCGACGGCGCCAACGCGCTGTTCGACGGCCGCACCGAGCTCAACAATCTCAACGCCGACATCATCCTGTCGGACCTCACCGCCACCAGCAACGTGCTTGCGCTCACCACTGGCCATGCCGTGGTGGATGCCGTGGTAGTCAATTCCAGCTTCAGCGACGACCTGCTTCTGGTGGGACGGCAGCAGGCGCTGATCACCGCCGCAGAAGGCGGGATCGTGACGATCAACGGCGACCTGCTGGTTTCTGCGCGCGATTTCGGCGGCACCGCCTACCCGGTCTCGTTCGATGCCACTGGTGGTATTGCCTCGATCGTCGCGCAACTGGATGGCCAGATGCAGGTTGGCGGGGCAACCGTCGTCGCCGCCGATGCCGTTCCGGACTACGATTTCGACGTCAACCTGCTGGGATCGGCCACCGCCGGCCAGGCGGAGATCTTTGCCGATGGCGGCCTGATCAACCTGACCGGCCCGGTCACCGTGCGCGCCGAAGCCTTCAGCCAGTACTCCGGCCCGATTTCCGGCGGCCAGCCCTTCCAGGGCGGGTTCGCGCAAGTGGTTGCGGACGGCGGCGGGGTGGTAACCATCGGCAATGCGCTGACGGTGGTGGCAGGGGCTTTCGCGCCCGAGCTTGATCCCGGCTCCAGCCAGGTCGGCCTCGATGCAAGCGGCGGAAGCGCCAGCCTGTTCACAGGTCTCGACAGCGGCACGATCACGATCAACGGCGACCTGCTGGTGTCCGCACCGGCGCTGGCGGGCGGCGGGCCTGCCGGATCTGGGCAGACCAGCGCCACCGGCAGCGGCGGCGATGCGGTGATCGACATCGGACCCAGCGGCTCGATCACCGTGTTCGGTACGACCACGCTCACCGCCCCCGGCAGCGGCGGGAATTCGCTTGGCGTGGGTCAGGGCGGCGCGGGCCTGGGCGGCTTCACGCTGCTCAACGGCGCTTCGGACAGCACCTTCACCAGCGGCAGTCTGCTGATTGCCTCCGACGGCTTCGGCGGTTCCGGCGGAATCGGCGGCACCGGCAGGGGTGGCCAGGCGAACATTGCCGGGCTCGGATCGACCATGAACCTGGCCAGCCAGGTCATTGTCTCGGCCAGTGGCTTCGGCGGGATCGAGCCCGGCAGCACCGGCGCCATCGCACCCGCGGGCGGCGTTGGCTTCGGCGGCGACGTGGCTCTGAATATTTCCCGCGGCTCCAACTTCTCGATCACCGACGGCGGACTGACCGCGCACGCAGACGGCATCGGCGGGGCGACGCGCGAAGGCGAAGGCGCCGACGGTTCGGGCGGCTCGGTGGACCTGACGGTGAGCAACAGCAATTTCGCCGCTGGCTCCGGCACCTTGTTCACCGCCCTGGGCCTGGGCAGTTCGCCCGTCACCGGCCGCCCCGGCGGTGGCTTTGGCGGGTTCATGACCATCGACGTCAATACCAGCGCCGTGGTCAACATGGGTGCCACCTTCACGCAGGACATGCACGGCTCCTCGCCCGACAGCAACGGCGGCGATGCGGGCATTTCGGCGGGCGGCGAGTTGCTGGCCTTCATCGCTGACGGTGGCAGCATGGAAGTCGGCCTGTGGACGATCGACGCGGGCGCGATTACCGGCACGGGCAGCAATGGCGGCATTGCCGAACCGGCCGGGATCAGTTCGGAAGCGATCTTCATCGACGTCGACGGCGCCACCCTTACCGGCACCTCGCTGGATGCGAGTGCCGAAGCGAACAGCACTGCCGCAGACGGCTTCGCCACCGGCGGCACCGTGCGCTTCGCCGCGCATGACGGCGCCAGCGCCACCTTCACCCAGAGCTTCGCCCTTTCGGGCAACGCCACCGCCAGCGGCGAGAATGGCACGGCTTCGGCAGGACAGGCGCAGCTCGACGTGCAATCCGGGGCAACCGTGGACATCGGCACCCGGCTCGACCTGACCGGCGAAGCCCGTGCGGGCGCGCTGGGCGGCAATGGCACCACCGGCGGCGCTTTCGGGGGTTCAGCGGTGATCTCGATCACCGATGCGGGCAGCAAGGTCACCACCGGCACCAGTGCATCGCTGTCCACCATCGCCCAGGGTGCCAGCGGACTGGTCGGCAACGGTGGCGCGGCCACAATCCTCGTCAACGCCGATACGGCGCTCTCGATCGGCAACAACCTGGACCTGAACGTGGCCGGTTTCAGCCTGTTCGGGGACCTGTCGGGCCAGGCCAACGACGGGATCGGTGGCGTGGCGCTGCTCCAGCTTACCGGTTCCACCCTGGACGTGGGCGGCGACGTGAACATCCAGGCGGTGGGTCGCGGTGGCGATGCCGTCAATGGCGGCAGCGGCTTCGGCGGCACGGCGGACATCCTGATGCAGGGCGCTACGGCCAGCTTCGACGGAGACGTGCTGCTGGAAGTGGACGGCTATGCCGGATCGGAAAGCAGCGGCACGCCGCTGTCGGCTGGAGACGCGGTGGCGGGCATCGCCCGCATCCGGGCGACGGGCAGTACCTTCACCATGACTGCGCCTGCGGGCCAGGTCACGCTCAGCGCGGAAGCTTTCAGCGCATCGGGCAGCGGCGGCGTGGTCCACAATGCCCAGGGCGGGCAGACCCGCTTCGAACTCACCAATTCGCAGGCCACCCTTGGTGGCGGCTTGCGGCTGCTGTCGCAGGCCGTCAACGGCGGCTCGGCTGGGCTGGCCGCCGGCATTGCCGATGCCGGCCTCAATATCATCAACCTGTCCGGTGGCAGCACGCTCGACGTGGGGCCGATCGTGATGCAGGCCCTGGCCACGGGCAATACCGCACTGTCCAGCGGCGACGTGACGGGCGGCGCGCAGTCGATCATCCTGCAAGGCTCCACCTTGAACGGCAGCGATGTCATCATGTCCGCCGATGCCTTCAGCCGCGTGGCGGGCACCAATGTCGTGGGCGGCGACAACACCATTACCGCGCAGAACGGCGCCAGCGGCACCTTCGGGCGGGTTGACATGGACAGCACCGCGCAATCCACCGCGGCCACCACCAACACAGGCGGCAGCGCCACGGTGCAGACGCTGATCGGAACGCCGCCCGCTTCGCTCGCCTTCAACCGCTTGCTGATCCACAACCAGGCAAGTGGCGGCACCACCAACCGCGCCGGGCTGTTCAATGTCGTCGCCAACCTGGGCACCATCGACACCGACGAATTCAGCGCCTTCGCGCTGGGTGACCTGGCTCCGTCCTCGCCTTCGCTGCTGTTCGCCAACGGTGGCGATATCCTGATCCGCAGCATCGGCAACATCAACCAGTTCGGCGACCTGACGCTGAGCTATACCAATGGCGGCTCGATCATCGGCGGCACTTCGCTGGCCAACCTCAACGCCTTCTGGTTCTTCAGCGCGCTTGGCACGGTTTCCGTCAGCGGCGACAATGCCGCGACGCGCCAGATCGCCGCGCTCGATTTCAATATCGAGGGGAACGAGATCAATGTCGGCGCGCAGGCCAACTTCGGCGGGCCGGCCGTCTATCTCACCTCGCTCGATACCAGTGCACGGGCAGTGGTGGGCGGTTCCACGCAAGGGCCGGGCTTCACCCTGACCGAAGCGGAGATCGCCAACGTCACCGCCGATTTCCTGTTCATCCGCGGTCCGGCCACTGCCGATCCCGATATCGGCCTCGAAATCCGCGATCTCACGCTCAACGGCTCGCTGGTGGGCGGCGAACAGGGCGTCAGCATCAGTGCGGATCAGGCGGTGCAGGTCACCGGCTCGCTGACCTATCGCGATGCCGCGCTCACCGACCTGCTGGAAATCTACGCCACCGGCACGGTGCAGATTCTGCTGCCATCGGGCAGAGTGAGAGTGCTTGACAACAATGGCGGGCTGTCGGGCCAGCTCAACATCGCGGCGGACGGGCTGATCTTCACCGATGCCGCCACCACGGCGGTGATCCTTGCCGATCCGCTCGATGCCTCGATCCCCACCTTGCTCGGCACGCCCAGCGGCACGGTCAATTCCTATGCCATTGCGCGCGCGATCACGCTGATCGCGACCGACTACATCTACGGGCAGAACACCGGCAACGGGTCGATCATGTCCGGCATCACGGTCTTCCCCGCGGGGCCGGGCCTGGTGCTGCAAGACCTCGACAATGTCGGGACGCCGATGAACGTGATCCTCTATGGCCGTGCGGTCGATGCGGCGAACGATCTCAACGTCGATGGCAACGATTTCTTCTTCGCCACGGCATCGAACAACGGGTTCCAGTCGACGACCAGCAACACCTCGACGCTGAACGACTGCGTGATCAACACCCTGTCGTGCGGCACGCCGACGCCTACCCCGACGCCGACCCCGACGCCAACGCCGACGCCGACGCC
>JAGREI010000030.1 GCA_020446625.1 Erythrobacter sp. | reverse complement strand
ACGATGCGCACGCCCTTCTTGGTCCGTTCGAGCCGTTCGCGGCTGAGGATGTTGCGCGTCTCGTCGGTCAGCGGGGTGTGCAGGGTGATGAAATCGGAACGCTTTTCCAGCGTTTCGAGATCGACCTTCTCCACCCCCATCTCGATCGCGCGTTCTTCGGTCAGGAAGGGATCGTAGGCCACCACCTTCATCTTCAGCCCCAGCGCGCGGCTGGCGACGATGGCACCGATGTTGCCCGCGCCGATCAGGCCCAGCGTCTTGCCGGTGACTTCCACGCCCATGAAATCGTTCTTGGGCCATTCGCCCGCCTGGGTGCGGTAGTTGGCTTCGGGGATCTGCCGGGCCAGCGCCATGATCATGGCGATCGCATGTTCGGCAGTGGTGATCGAGTTGCCGAACGGGGTGTTCATCACCACCACGCCCTTGGCGCTGGCGGCGGGGATATCCACATTGTCGACACCGATCCCGGCGCGGCCGATCACCTTCAGGTTGGTGGCCGCTTCGAGGATTTCCTTGGTCACCTTGGTCGAGGACCGGATGGCAAGGCCATCGTATTCACCGATCATCGCCTTCAGCTCTTCGGGCGTCTTGCCGGTGATCACGTCGACGTCGCAGCCGCGTTCGGCAAAGATGCGGGCGGCGTTGGCGTCCATCTTGTCGGAAATGAGGACTTTGGGCTTGGTCATGATTCGAATTCCATTTGTGGATTCGTCATCCCCGCGCAGGCGGGGATCCAGGGCGGTATCACTCCCGGCTCAACTGGATTCCCGCCTGCGCGGGAATGACGAGTTAAGGGGATGTGGTCCTAGAGGTTGCCGGCCTTCAGCTCGTGATAGGCCCAGTCGATCCACGGCAGCAGGCGCTGCACGTCCTCCAGCTCCACCGAACCGCCGCACCAGATGCGCAAGCTGGGCGGGGCGTCGCGGTAGCCGTTGAAGTCGTAGCCGACGTCCATCTTCTCGAGCGTCGAGGCGATCTTCTTGGGAACGGTGGCCTGCTCTTCCTTCGAGAGGCTGTCGTACCATTCGCCCTGGAACACCATGCACACGCCGGTGTTGGTGCGCAGCGCCGGATCGTCGACCATGTTGCGCAGGTAGTCCTTCGCTTCGATGAAATCGAACACGGCCTGGGCATTGGCATTGGCGCGGGCGAACATGGCCTGGCGGCCACCGATCGACTTCACCCATTCCAGCGCGAAGATGTAATCCTCGGTCGCCAGCATCGACGGGGTGTTGATCGTCGAACCTTCGAAGATGGCGGTATCGATCGCGCCCTTCTTCTTGATGCGGAACAGCTTGGGCAGCGGCCATGCGGGATCGTAATCGGCGATGCGCTGCGCCGCCTTGGGGCTGAGGATCAGCATCCCGTGCTGGGCTTCGCCGCCCAGCACCTTCTGCCACGAATAGGTGGTGGCATCGAGCTTCGACCAGTCCATCTCCATCGCGAAGACGGCGCTGGTGGCATCGTTGATGGCAAGTCCGGTGCGATCCGCAGCCAGCCAGTCGAGGTTGGGGATGCGGGCGCCCGAAGTGGTGCCGTTGAAGGTGAAGACGACGTCGTTGTCCTGCGGCACCTGCGAAAGGTCGGGGATCTGGCCGTAGTCGGCATCCAGCACCTGCAAGTCGGGCAGCTTCAGCTGCTTGACCGCGTCCTGGATCCACACGTTGCCGAAGCTTTCCCACGCAGCCACGGTGGCCGGGCGCGCGCCCAGCATGGTCCACATCGCGCATTCCAGCGCGCCGGTATCCGAACCGGGCATGATGCCGACGAGGTAGTCGTCAGGCACGCCCAGCAGTTCGCGCGTCAGGTCGATGGCGTACTTCAGCCGGCCCTTGGCATAGCTGGAGCGGTGCGAGCGACCGAGGCTCTTGATATCCAGTTTGTCGGGGGACCAGGTCGCCGGCTTGGCAGTGGGACCGGAAGAAAAAAACGGGCGCTCGGGTTTGAGCGTCGGCATAGCAGTCATGTATTCTCTCCTTGCAGAGAGCTCGCGCGGCGTTGGGACCGCGTGGCCCGCTGGGCGCACTAGACAGGCCCGGTCAGGAGTCAAACGAATTTGCGGTTTCAGCTGAAACCGGACAGCGCATACGATGCCATCAGCGGGGTGCGCGGCTGCCCGTCCCCCGACAGCGGGCGTTGCAGCATCCAGATGCGCCGTTCGACGCTGAAGGGAATGCCTTCCTGCTTGCAGAAATCGTGCACCGTCCACAGCACGTCGGGGTGGCTGCGCGCGCAATCGTCGCCGCACAGGATCCCGCCGGGCTTCACCCGCCGATACCAGTGGCGCAAATCGGCATTGAACACCGGGTTGTGGTGTACCCCGTCGAGGAAGACCAGGTCGAGGCTGTCGGCGGGCCAGGCGCGGAAATCGTCCGGGCTGCGCCCGCGCAGGGCGGTGATATTGTCGCAGTCGCGGGTGTACCAGGCGAACAGTTCCTGCGTCCCCCAGCCGGGCGCACCAGCATCGAGATAGCCGAAATCGGGCTTCACCGCCTCCTCTCCCCGGCTGGCGGGCGGGCTGAAAGGATGTTCGCGCGGGTTCCAGATATCGACGCAGGTCACCCGCACGCCGGGCGCGACGGACTTGGACCAGCACCAGCTGGACCGGCCCGCGAAAGGGCCGACTTCCAGCATGGCCCCGCCCGCCGGGATCGTGCGTGCCAGCCGTTCGAGCACCTGCAACTCGGCTTCGGGCATCCAGCCGGGAATCGCGAGATTGTAAGGCATGGGTCGCGGGTTCCTGCGGCAGGCTTCAGGCCGCTGCTATGGACCCGTGGCAAGGCGACGACAAGCGGGGCGCAGCGACAAGCCGCACCGTGCGCAGGTTGGCCTGCCCGTCAAGGTATAGGCTTATCCCTAACGGCCTGTTAACCATTACCGGGCGCATGGAATTAACCATTTTCGGAGCATGGACGGGGCCATGAATCGCGCAATCCTGCTCACTTTCGTCACGCTCGCGCTGCCCGCCTGCTCGGTGGTGCCGCAGTCGACCGCCAACCGCACAGCCGCCCCGGCGCAGAGTTACGCCGAAGCCCGCGCCGCCAGCAGCGGCCCGATGGCGCGCATCAGCGCCCCGCCCCCGGTGGCGCGCAATGCCGCCGAAAGCCAGTGCCTCAGCGATCTGGGCCAGACGGGCGCGCAGTTCGAACCGCTGCCCGATCGTTACCTGGGTGACGGGTGCAGCAACCTGGGCACGGTGCAGATGCACGCGCTCGCCAGCGACAGCGGCGAGCTGAACCTCACCAACATCGGCCCGGTCACCTGCCCGGTCAGCGCCGCCTTCGCCGCCTGGGTGCGCTTCGGCGTCGATCGCGCGGCGCAACAGATCTACGGCCAGCGGCTGGCCAGCGTGCAGACCATGGGCAGCTATTCGTGCCGCAACGTGGCCGGCACCAGCCGCCGCAGCGGCCATGCCACCGCCGCCGCGATCGACGTGGGCGGCTTCGTGCTGGAAGACGGCACCCGCATCACCGTCACCGACGGCTGGAACGGCAGCAGCCGCGACCGCGAGTTCTTGCGCACCGTGCAGCGCAGCGCCTGTCGCCGCTTCGGCACCGTGCTGGGGCCGGACTACAACGCCGCGCACCACGATCACCTGCACGTGGAAGGCGTGATCGAAGGCAATTCCTACTGCCGCTGAGGCAGGGTCAGGCCCCGCTGCCGGGGATCATCAGTTCCTGCACCAGCATGGCGCCGCCCGCCGGATCACGCTTGGCCTGCGCCTGCCGTTCGGCTTCGCGATAGCCCGCTTCCAGCCGCAGCCGCACGGCTTCGGCGGCATGGCTGGCGCCCAGCTTGTCCATCATGTTGGCGCGGTGGATTTCCACCGTGCGCGGGCTGATTTCCAGTTCGCGGGCGATGGCCTTGTTGGAACAGCCCTCGCTCAGCCAGTCGAGCACTTCGCGTTCGCGCTTGGACAGCTGCGAGATCCGGCGGCGGGCGTCGATCAGGCGGCGGCGGGCCTCGGCGTGGCGACCGGCGTCGGTGTCGAGGTGAGCCACCATGCGGCGCACCTCCTCCTCGGTCAGCGGCAGTTGCACGAAGTCGAGCGCGCCCGCCTGGATCGCGCCCACCACTTCCTCCACCGCCGGATCGGCCTTGGCCGCCACCAGCGGCACCCAGATGCCCATGTCGGCCAGTTCTTCGAGCAGGGCCGTAATGCCATTTGCGATCACGTCCTCGCTGGCCACGATCACGCCTGCGGTGGGGGGCCGGTCGAACAGTTCGACCAGGTCCGAATAGACTTCGGCATGGTGGCCCATGGCCAGCACGAGGCGGGACTGTTCGGCCCTGGAGCGGCTGTTGCCGCCGACGATGTGGATGGTGATGCGATGTTCCATGGGTGATTGTTTGCGCACAAATCACGCAGCGGAACATTCCGTATTACTTCGGAATTCCACCTATAAGCCGCTGATATACAACAGGAGGCTTGGTTAACCGCCGTGCGGCATGGCTCCATTTCGGAGCATTATCCGTAAAACACGCCAATCCGGGACAATGCCTGCCCCAGGGATTCACCGCAGTCAGCAATGATGACTAGGTGGAAACACTTGCCTGATCGAAGGAGTAGTCCGGCAGCGAGTGGAAGGCATTGCGCAGCGCCTCGCTCCAGCTGGACGAGATCGCGTCGAAATAGGGATCGGTGCCTTCGATCCGGCGTTCGTGGCGCGGGGTGAAGTTGTCGCGCTCCAGCACCAGCAGGTCGAGCGGCAGGCCCACCGACAGGTTGGCCTTCAGCGTCGAATCGAAGCTGACCATCAGCAGCTTCACCGCGTCCTCGAAGCTCATGTCGCGATCGTAGCCGCGGATCAGGATCGGGCGACCGTACTTGGTTTCCCCGATCTGGAAGAACGGGGTGTCGTAACTGGCCTCGATGAAGTTGCCTTCGGGGTAGATCATGAACAGCCGCGGCTCCATGCCCTTGATCTGCCCGGCCAGGATGATCGAGGCGGTGAAGCGGCCCTGCCCCTGCGCGCCGTTGTCCACCTGGGTGCCGACGATCGTCTCGCGCAGCAGTCGCCCCACTTCGCAGGCGGCCTGGAACATGGTGGGCAGTTCGAGCAGCGAGTTCTGCCGTTCGGACGGGGTCTTGGTGCGTTCCTCCAGGTGGCTGATCACCGCCTGGGTGGTGGCAAGGTTGCCCGCCGTCATCAGCGTGATCACCCGTTCGCCCGGAACCGTCCAGGTGAACATCTTGCGGAACACCGAGATGTTGTCGACGCCCGAATTGGTGCGGGTGTCGCTCATCAGGACAAGTCCCTTGTCCAGCATCAGCCCAACGCAATAGGTCATTGTTGCTGCGGCCCCTCTGCCTGCTGTTCCATCGCCTGCTGTTCGACCGCCAGGTTCACCGACAGGTCTTCGGTCATGGCGCCGAAACTGATTCCCGTAATGGGGGCAGCATCGCGATAGTCGCGTCCCGTGGCAAGCCGGACGTAGCGCGGATCGGGGCTGATGCCGTTGGAAATGTCGAAGCCGACCCAGCCCAGTCCCTGCACCCAGGCCTCCGCCCAGGCGTGGGTGGCTTCCTGTTCCACCCGGTCATTCATCATCAGGTAGCCCGAGACATAGCGCGCCGGGATTTCCAGCATCCGCGCGGCGGCGATGAAGACGTGGGCATGGTCCTGGCACACGCCTTGCCCCGCCGCCACGGCATCCTCTGCCGTAGTGCCGACCCCGGTCAGGCCCGCGCCGTATTCCACCGCCTCGCGGATCGCCAGCGACAGGTTGTGCAGCGTCGCCACCATGCCATCCTCGCTGCGTTCCACGTCGGCCACCAGCGCGCGGATGCGCGGGCCGGGCTTGGTCAGCGGGGTCTGGCCGAGGAAGGCCCACAGCGGCAGGTGGCCGGCGTGCTGACCTATCACCCCGGCATTGTCCTGCGTTTCCACGCAGCCGGTGCAGGTCACCACCACTTCGCGCGCGCCTTCCTGCACCGTCACCAGCGTTACGCGGTTGTGGTTCTGGTCGTCATATTCGAGCTGGGTCACCGCCCCTTCGAGCTGCATCTTCCATTCAAGGATCTTCTGCCCCTGGGTTTCCTTGGGGGTCAGCCGCAGGCGCTGGATGCCGTGCGCCACCGGCTCGGCAAAGCGATAGTGGGTGGTGTGGCGGATCGAGAGGCGCATGGTCTGTGTTCTTCCCTCCCCGTCAGGCCACGAAGCGGTAATCTTGCGCGATGGCGCTGGCCAGGGCGTGGTTGCCCATGATGAATTCCACCAGGAATTCGTGCAGCCCCTGGTCGAACACATCGTCCACGGTCTTGCCGTTCAGCCGCTGGTCGGCCTCGCGCATGGCGACATGGCTTTCGCCTTCCGCCCCGTGCAGCCGCGCCAGTTCGGCAAGGTTGGCGCGCACGGTGGAATAGCAGAACACCAGGCTGCGCGGGAACCGTTCGTCGAGGATCAGGAAATCCGCGATCGAGCGGGCATCCATCCGCCCGGCATTCAGCCAGCGATAGGCGCGATCGCCCGACAGCGAGCGCAGCACGTTCTCCCACTGGCCGCTGTCGAGCGCGGTGCCGACGTAGCTGAGCGAGGGCAGCAGCAGGTAGTATTTCACGTCGAGGATGCGCGCGGTGTTGTCCGCCCGTTCGACGAAGGTGCCGAGCCGGGTGAAGCAGTAGGTCTCGTTGCGCAGCATCGAACCGTGGGTGGCCCCGCGCGCCAGCGTGCTTTCGCGGCGGATCGCGGACAGCACGGTGTTGAGCGTGGCATCCTTCACCGGGCGGGCGAGCAGTTCGCGCAAGGACATCCAGCCTTCGTTGACTGCTTCCCACACCTCCGCCGTCAGCGCCGAGCGGCACACGCGGGCATTGGTGCGCGCGCGTTCCACCATCGACAGCACGTTTTCCGGATTGTGCCGCGATCGCAGCACGAAATCGCAGACATTGGCCCCGGCATAGTTGTCAAAATGCGTCTCGTAACCCTGCCGGAGCCCCAGCGTGGTGAGGATCGAGCGCCATTCCTGGTCGGCCTGGTCCTGCCCGCGAGTCAGCGCCATGCGCTGCCCGGCGGCCAGCAGGCGCGCGGTATTCTCCGCCCGTTCGAGATAGCGGTACATCCAGAAGATGCCCTGCGCGACGCGGCCTAGCATGATGCGAAACCCCTAGTCATCGAGCACCCAGCTATCCTTGGTTCCCCCGCCCTGCGACGAATTGACCACCAGCGAACCCTTCTTCAGCGCCACCCGCGTCAGCCCGCCGGGGGTGATCTCCACCCCGTCGGGCGAACACAGCACGAAAGGCCGAAGGTCGACGTGGCGCGGCGCCAGCCCCTTGCGGGTGAAGATCGGGCAGGTCGACAGCGACAGCGTGGGCTGGGCGATGTAGTTATCCGGCCGTGCTTCCAGCTTGGCGCGGAACGCGGCGATTTCCTTCCTGGAGGACGTCGGGCCGATCAACATGCCATAGCCGCCCGATCCGTGGACTTCCTTCACCACCAGTTCCGCCAGGTTGTCGAGCACATATTTCAGGCTATCGGGATCGGCGCAGCGCCAGGTTTGCACATTGGGCAGCAGCGCCTGTTCGCCGGTGTAGAATTGCACGATCTCGGGCATGTACGAATAGATCGCCTTGTCATCCGCCACCCCGGTGCCGGGGGCATTGGCGATGGTGATGTTGCCCGCGCGGTAAACGTCCATGATGCCGGGGATACCCAGTACGGATTCGGGGTTGAAGGTGAGCGGGTCGAGGAAATCGTCGTCCACCCGGCGATAGAGCACGTCGACCGGGCGGAAGCCCACCGTAGTGCGCATCTGCACCTTGCCGTCGACCACGCGCAGGTCGCTGCCTTCCACCAGCTCGGCGCCCATCTGGTCAGCCAGGAAGGCGTGTTCGTAATAGGCCGAATTGTAGATGCCCGGCGTCAGCACGGCGATGCTGGGCTTTTCGCCCGCGCATTGCGGGACGCAGGCGGCCAGGCTTTTCGCCAGCCGCCGCGGGTAATCCGACACCGGGCGCACCTTCACCTTGCTGAACAGCTCGGGGAACATGGCCATCATCGTCTCGCGGTTCTCCA
>JAGREI010000338.1 GCA_020446625.1 Erythrobacter sp. | reverse complement strand
TGCCGTGATAGCCCTGCACCATCACCCGGCGATTGTGGGCAAAGCCCGCCAGGATCGCCAGCGTGGTGTCCGGATCGAAGACGTATGTCTCGTCAAGGTCAGGCACGCGTTCGTCGGCCTGGCTGAAGGCAGGCACCTTCATGTCGACGTCGACGCCGAACGTCTCTCGCACGTCCACCATGATGTCGGGCGCGGCCATCAGGGTGCCGCCGGATTCGGTCTTGCTGGTCATTTCGTTCATCTCGCGGCGCTGCCTAGACGGGTGGCCCCCTGCCTGCAACATTGATGTGGCTGCAACATCCATGTGCGGGCAAGCGGCCTATGCAGTTGACTGTGTGATCGACTGTGCAGTCGCCTGCCGAATGTGGCTTGCAATGGGTCATCCGCCTGTCATGCAGCAAGGGTAGCGAATCAAAACCAATCCGGGAGACAGACCATGCAGATTTACGGCTTTCCGATCTCGCCCTTCGTGCGCAAGGTGATGGTGGCCTGCGCGGAAAAGGGCCTCGCGGCAGAGGTGATCCCGGTCAATCCCGGCCAGCCGCCCGAGGATTTCCTCGCCGCCAGCCCCTATCGCAAGATCCCGGCCCTTGCCGACAGCGACTTCACCTTGGCGGACTCGACCGCCATCGTCACTTACCTTGAGGCGCTGCACCCTGCCCCCGCGCTGCTGCCCGCCGATCCGCGCGCCCGTGCCATGGCGGTGTGGTTCGAGGAAGTTGCCGACACCATCCTCACCACCGAAGGCGGCCCGATGCTGTTCAACCGCTTCGTCGCGCCGAAATTCCTCGGGATCGAGGGTGACGAGGCCAAGGCCGTCGAGGCCGAAGAAAAGCTGGCGACGCGGCTCGGTTATCTCGACCAGCAGGCAGCCACCGGCGAATGGCTGGGCGACAGCTTCACCATTGGCGATATCGCGGTGGCATCGGTATTCCGGTCGCTGGCCTATGCCGGGTGGGAACTGGATGCGGCTGCCTACCCCTCGCTGGCGGCATGGTATGGCCGCGTCTGCGCCCGCCCCGGCTGGCAGGCGGCTGCGGCGCAGGAAGCCGCGGTGATGGGCGGCTAGATTCGGGGTGGCCTAAATTCGGGGTGGAAGGGCGAACAGGCCGATAAAGCGGCGCAGCAGTGCGCGGTCGCCCTCCACCACCAGCCCGGCCTCGGCTTCCAGCGCCTCCAGCGGAATGTCGGCGTAGAGCGCCCCGGCGATCGGCGGGGCGGCAGGCGCGCGCAGCACCGCCGGGCAGCCGGCAACCGGCGCGCGCTCGGCGCCAAACAGGCCCTGGCGGATCGAGACCACGAATTCCTCCCCGCCCACCGCCATGCCCACCGCCATGTCCGGCGCCTGCGCCAGCGCGGGCAACTGCATGGTCTTCATCGAGGTCATCAGCGATACTGCCGACAGCGGCAGCTGCGGGTTGTGCCGCAGCGACAGCGCCGCCCAGCGCCCCAGTTCCATGATCGCGGGTTCGGCGCGATATCCCCACTCGGTGAGTTCGTAGACCTGCGTCGCGGCAGGCGGCGGCAAGGTCTTGCGCGTCAGCACGCCCCATTCGGCCAGGCTTTCCAGCCGCTCGGTCAACACCTTGGCGCTGATTCCGGGCAGCGCATCGCGTAAATCGGAAAAACGCCGCGCCCCCAGCAGAAGTTCGCGAACGATCAGCATCGCCCAGCGTTCACCCAGTATCTCCAGCCCGAAGGCGGTGCCGCAGGCATCGTCGTACCAGCGGCCATGTTCGCGTTGGCCTCGGTCGCTGGACGAAGTTTCTTTTTGTAACTTCATAGTTGCTTTTAGTAACTCAAAGGGTCATGAATCGCAAGTGCCGAGTCGCTGTTACAGGAGAGCGCCCGTGTCCAAGATGATCTTCATCAACCTTCCGGTGGCCGACCTCGAAAAGTCGATGGCCTTCTATACCGCGCTGGGATTCGTCAACGAACCGCGCTTCACCGACGATACGGCGGCGGCCATGCAGTGGTCCGAACACATCATCGTCATGATCCTGACGCACGCGAAGTGGCGCAGCTTCACCACCAAGGCCATTCCCGATGCCAAGGTCAGCGCGCAGGTTGCGCTGTGCATCAGCATCGACAGCCGCGAGGAGGTGGACGCGATCACCGAAGCGGCGGCGCGCAACGGCGGCAAGGCCGATCCCAACCCGCCGCAGGACTATGGCGTGATGTACGGCCGCAGCTTCGAGGATCCCGACGGCCACGTGTGGGAACCCATGTGGATGGATCCGAAAATGGCGAGCGGTGAGATCGACCCGCCCACAGCCTGAGAGGAGAGAGCCGATGTACGTTCAGGGTTTCGTGATTCCGGTGCCGGAAGAAAAGAAGGAAGCCTACCGCGAGCTCGCCGAGTGGTTCGACAATGCCATGATCGAGCGCGGCGCCTTGCAGATCGTCGAAGGCTGGGAAGACAAGGTGGAGGACGGCAAACGCACCGATTTCCGCCGCGCGGTGGCCATCGAACCGGGCGAGAAGGTGGTCTTCTCGTGGATGATCTGGCCCGACAAGGCCACAGCCGAAGCCGCGCACGAAGCGATCCACGAGGATGAGCGGTTCAAGGCGATGACCGAATTCCCGTTCGATGGCCGCCGGATGATCTTTGGCGATTTCGATCCCATCGTCGCCGTAGGAAAGGGCTTCCAATGAGCACGACCCAAGATCGCGGCAGCCTGATCTGGTACGAACTGATGACCGACGATCCGGCGGGCGCTTCCGCCTTCTATGGCGCGGTGGTGGGCTGGACGATCGCGGCGGAAGGCAATGCCATGCTCGGCGGCGGCGAATACCGCATGATCGGGCGCGCCGATGGCGGCCATGCGGGCGGCGTGCTGACGATCACCCCCGCCATGGCAGGGCACGGCGTGAAGCCCGGCTGGTTCGGCTATGTCCACGTTCCCGACGTCGATGCGGCGGCGGCGAAACTGGTGGCTGCGGGCGGCGCGGTGCACATGCCCGCCACCGACATGCCGGTGGGCCGGATCGCCATGGTGTCAGACCCCTGGGGCGCGGTGTTCTACCTGATGGACCCCGTCCCTCCCCCCGGCCAGCCCGACGCCAAGAGCGACGTGTTCGATCCCGACCAGCCGCAACGCGTGCGCTGGCACGATCTGTGGACCGGCGATCAGGATGCGGCGCAGGCGCTCTATGCCGACCTGTTCGGCTGGCAGCAGCAGGGCGAGATGCCGATGGGCGACGGGCGGGTCTATCGCTTCATGGCCAATGGCCAGGGCCTGTTCGGCGGCATTGGCCCGGCCCTGCCCGACGGGCGCGGCCCGCGCTGGGATATCACTGTGGGCGTGGCGGATATCGACCGCGCCGCCGCTGCAGTCGAGGCCAATGGCGGCGCGCTGCTGGGCCAGCCGCACCAGGTTCCCGGCGGCGACTACATGGTCCACATCCGCGATCCGCAAGGCGCGCACCTGGGCCTGGTCGGCCCGCGCAAGGAGTAATCTCGATGGCGAACGACATGATCACCGTGCTGTGGTTCGACGGCGCTGCCGAAGAAGCCGCCGATTTCTACGCCCGCACCTTCCCCGACAGCGAAAAGCTCTCGGTATTCCGCGCCCCCAGCGACTATCCCAACGGCAAGGCGGGGGACGTGCTGACGGTAGAGTTCACCCTGCTCGGCCGCCATTTCTCCGGCCTCAACGGCGGGCCGCTGTTCAAGCCCAACGAAAGCATCAGTTTCATGGTCGTGACCGAGGACCAGGACGAGACCGACCGCTACTGGAACGCCATTGTCGATGGCGGCGGGCAGGAAAGCGCGTGCGGCTGGTGCAAGGACAAGTGGGGCTTCAGCTGGCAGATCACCCCGCGCACGCTGCTGGAATCGCAGAAGGCGGGCGGCGAGGAAGCGCAGCGGGCCTTCCAGGCGATGATGACCATGCGCAAGATCGATGTCGCGGCGATCGACGCCGCGCGCCGCGGCGACTGACCATGCTCGAACTCTACGGCCACCTGTTTTCCAGCTATACCTGGAAGGCGCTGATCGCGCTTTACGCCAATGCCACGGAGTTCGCCTTTCGCGAGATCGGGCCGGGGTGCGACGATGCCAATGCGCTGGTTCACGCCGCGCATCCGGCGGGCAAGTTTCCGGTGCTGCGTGATGGCGCGGCGACCGTGATCGAAGCCACCGCGATCATCGAGTATCTCGCCGTCCACCACCCCGGCCCTGCCCCGCTGATCCCCGCCGATCCGGCAGCGGCGGCCGAGGCGCGGATGCTGGACCGGGTGTTCGACAACTACCTCGAAAGCAATTTTCAGCGGATCGTCGGCGCTTACCTCAGCAATACAGCGGTGGGCGATACGCCCTCGGTGGGCGAACCGGACATGGCCGAGGTGGAGGCGGGGCAGGCGGGGCTGCTGCGCGCCTATGGCTGGCTGGAGCACTGGCTGGCCGAACATCGCCTGCCGCCGCACGTCTCGCTGGTCACCTGCTCCGCTGCGCCCGCGCTGTTCTATGCCGACTGGTGCCTGCCGATCCCCCGCGATTGCCCGCGCCTGACGGCATTGCGGGCCGAACTGCTGGCCCTGCCGCCGGTTGCACGCTGCGTCGACGATGCCCGGCCCTGGCGCCCCTACTTCCCGCCCGGCGCGCCCGACTGCGATTGACAGCGGACAGATTGTTCCCTTAATGTTCCACTCCTGCCAAGGGAGGATTCGATGGCTGGCTATACCCTGTTCTTCAACCAGATGAGCCGCGCGCTGATCGCCAGCTGGGCCTTTGCCGAAGTGGGGGTGGAACCTCAACTGGCCATGGTGGAGTGGGAGAACAAGCCGCAGGCGCTGTTCGACGCGAACCCCATGGGCAAGATCCCCACCGTGATCCACCACGCCGCCGATGGGGACCGGGTGGTGAGCGAAGCCGCCGCAGTGTGCCACTACCTCGCGGAGATGGAGGCCCCTGCCCTGCTGCCCACCGATGCGGAAAAGGCGGACTATTACCGCTGGCTGTTCTTTGCCGCCGGGCCGGTGGAAGCGGCGGTGACCAACAAGGCGATGGGCTGGGAACCCAAAGACGCACGGCAGGAAATGACAACCGGCTTCGGCAGCTTCGAACGGGTGGTCGATACCCTGGCGGGCTGGTTCGACAGCCATGCCTATGTCTGCGGCGACCGTTTCACCATGGCCGATGTCTATGTCGGCAGCGCGGTCGACTGGGGCCTGCGCTTTGGCACCATGCCCGCGCGCGCCAGCCTTTCCGCCTATGTCGAACGGCTGCGCGGGCGGGACGGCTACAAGGCATCCATGGGCGCGCTGGGCGGCTAGAACCGCTGCCGTCACGCCCACGGCATCGTTCCGGGCGATGCTGCACCTTGTAGTTTGATGCAGCATGAAGTTGCATCTTGTAGCATTTCGCCTGCCACCACTTGCCAGAACCCTGCTGCCCAAGCACTTTCCTCGAACACCCACGGCCCACTGAATTTCACGGGCCAGTTCAAGCGATTGCATCAGGAAAGGGGAGTTCATGATGAAACGGAAAGTGCAATTCCTTGCCGCAGCGGCAGCCATCTGCATTCCCGCCGCCGCGCAGGCGGACGAGAATGACCTGTCCTTCCGGCTCGTCGGGCTGGCAGGCATCGCCGCCGACGACAGCGAGGCAACCGGCGCCGACGATGGCGAGCTGCTGGCGGCCCTGCCCAGCCTGGCCATGGGCGGCGATTTCACCATCCAGGTCGACGGGATGCTGGCCGATCATCGCCATGATGGCGCCTATGGCGGCGCGCTGCACGCCGGGGCGGACCTGGGCGAAGGCACCTACCTGGGGCTCTATGCCTCGGTTGCCGAAGTCGACCGCTTCAGCGGGCTGACCACCTATCGCCTGGGCGGCGAGGTGGAATTCGATCTGGGCAGCGTCGGCATCGCCAGCGTGGCGGGCTACGAAGACAGCGAAAGCGGTGCCTTCTACGTCCGCACCACCGCCACCGACGACATCTACGATGTCTATCCGGGCGGTGGCGAGTTCTTCGCCTTTACCGACCTGCGCTTCATGCCGTCTGCCAGTTCGCGGCTGTCGATCGGCCACCGCTACACCGGCGACCGCCACGCCGCCGCCGCTGGCCTGGCCATCGGCTTCGGCAACAACGTGGCGCTGATTGCCGAAGGCCGCCTGGGCGAAGGCGATTACGAAGCCGGGATGATCGGCCTGCGCGTGCTGTTCGGCGGCGCGGCCACCCCCGGCCACCGCGCCTTGCTCGACAATCGCCTGATCGAAGACCTGTTCACTGCCGGCAACGGCAGGCGCAGCCTGGCCGATCCGCTGCCACCGCCTCCCGACGATGAAGAAGACGACGGGTGCGGCAGCTGCGGCGGTTACTGCGCAGCCTGATCGTCACGCCATGTCACGCGTCATGCTGGCATGGGAAGGGGGCGCGGGGCGCGGGCATGTGGTGACACTTGCCCGCGTCGCGCGTTCGCTGGCGGGCGTGGTCGCTTGCGATGCCGCGCTGGGCTGGATGACTCACGCCGACGAGATCGCGCCCTGGTGCGAGAAGGTCTTCCCCGGAGTCCGCCTCCCGTACGACCGGGCGGGCCGCAAGGCGCGCGGCGCGCCTCCGGCGGCGACCTGGGCGGAATGGCTGCTGGATTGCGGCTTTGCCGATGGCGACAGGATGGCCGCGCGCGTCAGCTGGTGGCTCGATACCTTCGCCCGCCGCCAGACCAGCCTGCTGATCGGTGACTATGCCCCCTGCGCGCTGATGGCGGCGCGGATCGCGGGCATCCGCGCGCTGGCCATCGGCACCGGCTATGCCATCCCGCCGCAGGGCCTGGACAGTTTCCCGGTATTCCTGCCCGAATATCCCGAACGCGAGGCGGACGAGGCGGACCTGACCGCGCGCCTCAACGCGGCGCTCGGCCCGCTGGGCCTGCCCCGGCTGGAACGCCTGCCCGATATCTACCGGCGATCGGGCGAGCTGGTGCGCACGCTGGCCATGCTCGATCCCTATCGCGGCCAGCGCAGCGCGCCCTACCTGCCGCCGGTGGCCGACTATGCCGGCCCGGCCGGTCCCGATGGCGACTATGCCTTCTGCTATTTCTCCACCACCGAGCTTGCCCAGCCGGGGCTGGTGGAGGCGCTGGCCACCTGCGGCCTGCCCTTGCGCGGCTTCCTGCCCGGCGCGCCGGAGGACGTGGTGGCCCGCCTTGCCGCGGCGGGCATGGTGATCGAGCCGCGCCCGCTGCCCGTGGCAGAGATCGGCCGCAGCGCCCGGCTGCTGTGCAATTCGGGCCAGCACGGCATGGTCTGCCTGGGGCTGGCCGCCGGGCTGCCGCAGGTCTGCCTGCCGCAGCACCTGGAACAGCTCTACGTCGCCCGCCAGGCCGAAGCGGCGGGCGTGGCGCGGGTGATCTGGCCCATGGCCACGCCTGCCGATGCGGTGCGCGACACGCTGCGCGCGGCCTGGCACGATGCCGGGGCCAGCCGCCGGGCGAGCGAGCTTGCCCGCAGCCTGGCCCCCGCCTTCGTCCACGACGACGGTGCCATCCTGCGCCAGGCCATCGCCAGCTGGTTGTAGCGATCAGGCGAAGGCGGCGGCCTTGCGCAGCAGCTGGTAGGCTTCCACCACCGCTTGCAGGTGCGCCTCGTGCCGCCGGTCGCCGCCGTTGCGATCGGGGTGGTACTTGCGCACCAGTTCGGAATAGCGGCGGCGCAGCTGGCTGCGGTCGGCTGCGGGATCGAGGCCCATGGCCCCCAGCGCCTCTCGCTCGCGCGGGGTAAAGCGGCCGGGGCTGGCCTGCGCCTGGCTGCGCCCTGCCGCCGCGCGCTTGATGTCGCTGGCCCGCGCGCCGATGGCGTCCAGCGGATCGGCAAAGTCCGCCCAGCGCGGCATTCCGTCGACCTTGCCCGCCGCGCGGAAGGCAGGCGATTCGGTGGCCCAGCCCGCGCCGGGCGCCTGCGCGGCATAGATCTCGTCCGCGCTCATCCCGGCAAACCAGTCGTACCCGGCGTTGAATTCGCGCACATGGTCGAGGCAGAACCAGCGCCATTGGCCCGGCCCGTCGAAACTGCTGCCCAGCGAACCCGGCGCGCGGAATTCGCCCGCACCGTCGCACAGCGGATGCTCGCACACCCTGCCCGCGCCCTCGTGGCGTCCGTGGAACCGATCATTACGCATGAACCGCCATGAATGGGGATTGCATGGCCTGAAGGGAACCCCCAAATTCGCCGTCATGAGCGGACCTATCCAGAACGAAATCGAACAGCTGCTGCGCGATGCCCTCGCCCCCACCCGGCTGGAGGTGATCAACGACAGCGCCCACCACCACGGCCATTCGGGCGACGATGGCAGCGGTGAATCGCACTTCACCGTGCTGGTCGAAAGCGCGCAGTTCGCGGGCAAGAACCGCCTCGCGCGGCAGCGGCTGGTGCTGGCCGCGCTGGGCGACATTCCCGGCGACCGGGTCCATGCACTGGCCATGAAATGCTATGCCCCCGGTGAAGTGGCATGAGCTTGGAGCTGTGGTACTGGCCGGAAATCCCCGGCCGCGGCGAATTCATCCGGCTGTTCTGCGCCGCGGGCGAGATCGACTATGTCGACATGGCGCGCGTCGAGAATGCCGATGCCCTGGTGGAACACATGCACGCGCTGGAAGGGATGCGCCCCTTCGCCCCGCCCTATATCGTCGATGGCGATGTGGTGATCGGGCAGACCCCGCTGATCCTGCAATACCTGTCCGACCGCGAAGGCCTGGGTTCGGGCGAGATGGAAGTCGATCTCAAGCTGTTCCAGTTGCAGATGGACATTGCCGATTTCGTGCAGGAAGTGCACTCGGTCCACCATCCCATCGCCAGCGAACTGCACTATGCCGACCAGATGGCCGAAGCCTTCGACCGGGCGCAGAATTTCCGCGCCAACCGCTTGCCCAAGTACCTGATCCATTTCGACAATGCCCTGGCCGCGAACGGCGGACCGTTCAGCCTGGGCCAGCAGTGGAGCCATGTCGACACCAGCCTGTTCCAGGTGATGGAGGGGCTGGACTACATGTTCCCCAATTACATGGCAGCCATGCAGGGTTCATGGCCCTACCTGGAGGGACTGCAAGGCGCGGTGCCGGAAATCGATGGGCTGGCAGACTACCTTGCCAGCGAGGAGCGGATCGAGTTCAACGAAAACGGCATTTTCCGCCATTACGAGGAACTGGACGAGCAATAGGGGGTCTTTCGGGTATGGACATCATCAGGACCGTCACCCCCACCAGCCACGACCTGGGCGGCTTTACCGTGCGCCGCGCGGTGCCGTCGAAAGAATGCCGCATGGTCGGCCCCTTCGTCTTCGTCGACCAGTTCGGCCCGGCCCAGCTGGACCTTGGCAAGAGCATGGACGTGCGCCCGCACCCGCATATCGGCATTTCCACCGTCACCTGGCTGTTCGACGGGGAATTTGCAGGCGCTATCGAGCATCGTGACAGCCTGGGCAGCTTTTCCACCATCCACCCCGGCACGGTAAACCTGATGACCGCCGGGCGCGGCATCGTCCATTCCGAACGCAGCCCCGCCAGCGAGCGCGCCGCTGGCCCGAAGCTTTACGGGATGCAGACCTGGCTGGCGCTGCCCGACGGGCGCGAGGAGATCGACCCCGCTTTCGAGGCCATCGGTGACCTGCCGCTGATCGAGGACAATTGCACCACCGCGCGGGTGATCATGGGCGAACTGTGGGGCCAGCGCGCGGCCACCACCACCCATTCCCAGACCATCTATGCCGAGATCCTGCTGGCCCCCGGCGGCGCGATCCCGATCGACGACGAGGCCGACGAACGCGCGCTGATGCTGGTGGGCGGCGAAGCGAGCGTGGATGGCCATGCGCTGGGGCTGTACGAACTGGTGGTGCTGAAGCCCGGCGCGGAACTGACGCTGGCCAGCCGCGCGGGTGGACGGGTGATGCTGCTGGGCGGCGAAGCCTTCGCCAGCAAGCGGCACGTCTGGTGGAACTTCGTCAGCTCCAGCCGCGAACGGATCAACCAGGCCAAGGACGACTGGCGCGCGGGGCGTTTTCCCAAGGTGCCGGGCGATGCCGAGGAATTCATCCCGCTGCCCGAAGGCAGGCCGCTGACCATCAGCGAAGATTGACCGCCGCCGGCAATTGCCTGGGGTGACGCGGACGCGCGGCGCGGCTATTCCCGCGCCATGATCAAGCACATCGCCCTCCCCGCCGCCCTGCTCCTCGCCACTCCTGCCCTGGCGCAGGACGAACCCGCGCCCCAACCAACTTCGGGCGCGCCCGGCAGCCTGGCCTGGTTCAACCAGCAGCAGGTGGCGCTGCATTCGCGCAGTCCGGCAGAAGGCTGGCACCGGCTGGAAGGCGGCGTGCTGTTCCGCCGCGTGGCGGGCGACGGCACCGGCCCCGCTCCTACGCTGCGCGACCAGATCACCATCCACTATACCGGCAGCTTCACCGATGGATCGGTGTTCGACAGCTCGGTGCAGCGCGGCCAGCCTGCCACCTTCCCGCTGGCGGGCCTGATCCGCGGCTGGCAGGTGGCCATCCCCTACATGGGCGTGGGCGACACTATCGAGATCGCGATCCCGGCGGAAATGGCCTATGGCCTGCAAGGGCGCGGCCCGATCCCCGGCGGGGCGACCCTGCTGTTCACCATCGAGCTGTTCGCCATTCCCAGCCAGGGGGTCTGACATGGAAGGGCTGGCGCGCGTCGAGGTTGCCCCCGGCATCGAACTGGACGTGTGGGACGTGGGGCCACACGACGCGCCTGCTCTCATCTTCCTCCACGGCTTTCCCGAAAACCACCGCACCTGGCGGCACCAGGTCGAGCACCTGTCGCCCCGCTATCGCTGCATTGCGCCCGACCAGCGCGGTTACGGCAATTCGTCGCGGCCTGATGGCGTGGCGAATTACGATCCCTTCACGCTGGTGCAGGACATTGCCGGGCTGGCCAAGGCGCTGGGCCTTGGCACCTATACCATTGTCGGCCACGACTGGGGCGGTGCGATTGCCTGGCTGGTGGCGGCCTTCGGTCAGGCGAGCGGCCACGTCACCCGCGCGGTGATCGCCAATGCCCCGCATCCGGCGGTATTCCAGCGCCTGCTCTACACCGACATGGCCCAGCGCGCGGCCAGCCAGTACATGCGCGACTTCCGCGATCCGGCGAACGACGCGCTGGTGCGCGAACACGGGCTGGCGGCGCTGCTGATGCAGGCGATCCGCTGGGAACGCCGGGCGCACAACGATCCCGCCGAAGTGGCCCTGCAATTGCAGCAATGGGCCGATCCCGACCGCGCTTTCGCCATGCTCAACTGGTATCGCGCCAGCACTATCGACGTGCCGCCGATGGATGCGCCCGCGGGCCTGCCCGAAGGCTATGCCGCGCCGCCCTTCCCCCAGTTGCAGATCCCCACGCTGGTGATCTGGGGAATGCAGGACGAGGCGCTGCTGCCCGGCAATATCGAAGGACTGGCCGACTGGGTGGCCGACCTGACGCTGGCG
>JAGREI010000337.1 GCA_020446625.1 Erythrobacter sp. | reverse complement strand
AGAAGATGCAGTGCGGATTGCCCATGTTGACGGCGGCAGGCTGTTCGAGGTCGTCCCAGCCCACCGGCAGCGACAGCGTGTCCATGGCATAGGCCAGCGGGATTGCCTCCCAGTCCAGCCGGGGTTCGCCCATGTCGACCGCCACGCCGCCATCCTGGCAGTGCGTTTCCAGCAGCCCGCCCGCCGTCGCGATCCGTGCCACGCCGCCCGCCAGCATTCCCACCGCGCGGGTGGCATTGCCGCAGGCTTCCACCTCGCCGCCATCGTGGTTGTAGATGCGCATGGCGAAATCCGCGCCCTCGGCAGGCTCCAGCACGATCAGCTGGTCGCAACCCACGCCGGTATGGCGGTCGGCCAGTGCAGCCGCGCGTTGCGGCGTCATCGGCGCGGGCAGGGGCGTCTCGCGCGCATCGAGCACGACGAAATCGTTGCCAAGGCCATGCATCTTGATGAAGGAAACGCGCATCAGCGCCACCTAGGGGCGCAAGGCCCCGTTCGCAATGGGCAGACTGGTCAGCCGGCCTTGCGGTGCGGCTCTGCCACCGGCGGCCTGGCCTTGCCGGGGGCGGCTGCGGTGGCCAGCAGGTTCTGCGCGGCGAGGCGGTTGCGCGTTGCCTCGGCATCTTCCGGGCGGCCGTAGAGATAGCCTTGCCCCTTCAGCTGGCCCATGGCCTGCAATTGCTGCAACACCTCGCTGCTTTCCACGCCCTCTGCCGTCACCGGCAGGCGCAGGCCCTTGCCCAGCGAGACGATGGCTTCCACCAGGTCGCGGCAATTGGTCTCGCTCGCCAGTTCGGCAATGAAGCTGCGATCGATCTTCAGCCGGTCGAAGGGCAGCGAGCGCAGCTGGGCAAGGCTGGAATAGCCGGTGCCGAAATCGTCGAGGCTGATCTGGATGCCCTGGTTCTTCAGGCTGGTGACGATGGAGCGCACCGCGCCAATGTTTTCGTGCAGGCAGCTTTCGGTGATCTCGATTTCCAGCCGCGCGGGCGGGAACCCGCTTTCCACCAGCAGTTGCATCAGCTTCTGCGCGAACCACGGATCGCGCAGCTGCACCGGCGAGATATTGACCGACAGCGACAGGCTGGGATCCCATTCCTTGGCATCCTGCAAGGCGCGGCGAATCAGCCCCTCGGACAGCTGGCCGATCACGTCGATTTCCTCGGCAATCGGAATGAACACTTCCGGGCTGACCAGGCCGAAGCGCGGGCTGTGCCAGCGGGCCAGCATTTCGAACCCCGACAGCTTGCCGCTTTCGAGGTCGATCTGCTGTTCGTAGTAGGGAACGAATTCGTCTGCGGCGATGCCCTGGCGGATGCCGTTTTCCAGCTCGCTGCGGAAGCGCAGTTCGTCTTCCATCTGCGGTTCGAACCAGAAGAAGCGGTTCCGGCCGCGCTTCTTGGCGTGATACATGGCGATGTCGGCCCGGTGGATCAGCACTTCGCCATCTGGATCGCTCGACTGGAGATAGTCGGCGCCCGACTGGGCCAGGCCGATCGAGACGGTGGCATCCACGCGCATCTGGTTGCATTCGACGGGTTCGGAAACGGACCGGATCAGCTGGTCCACCCGCGCTTCCACGTCAGCGCGATCGTCGCGGTCGAAGGCCATGGCGCAAGCGAATTCGTCACCGCCGATCCGCGCCACCACGCTGCCTTCGGGCAGCCCTTCGCGCAGGCGGTGGGCCAGGCTGACCAGCACCGTGTCGCCCATCTGGTGGCCGTTCAGGTCGTTGATCTGCTTGAAGTTGTCGAGGTCGATCATCAGCACCGCAATTTCGCGACGGGTGCCAAGCAGCGACTGGCGCAAGGCTTCGATAGCGGGCGGGCCGCTGCGGCGGTTGAGGCAGCCGGTCAGGGCATCGCGTTCGGCCAGTTCGCGGGCGCGCTCTTCCGCGATACGGCGCTCGGCAACTTCACGGTGCAGGTCGTTGTAGCGCCGCCAGCCGAAGATCAGCAGGGCAATGTTGAGCAGCAGCGCATTGGCGAGCAGCACATCGGGCGGGCTCCCCCAGCCCATCCATGCGCGGATCACCTGCGGCATCACCGAACCGCCCGTGCCGACGAAAAGGATCACTGCGGAAATCGCGATGCCCAGCGCGATCACGTCGCGCCGGGCCGTGCCGATCTTGCTATCCTGCACCGGCATGGAATTTTCCCGCACGTCTGACAAAGGCGTGTGTCCCCAGTTTCGATGGGCCAGCTTATCCATGAACATGTTCAATAAGCGGTTAATTGCCCCGTCCCGGCAAAGCCGCTAGGCGACCGGCACGACCATGGAGGACACGTTGCCCAAGCACTGGCTGATCAAATCCGAACCCTTCAAGTACCCGTGGGACCAACTGGTGGCCGACGGCGAAACGGTGTGGGACGGCGTGCGCAACCACCGCGCGGCGAACAACCTGAAGGCCATGCAGGTGGGCGATCCGCTGTTCTTCTACCATTCGAACGAAGGGCTGGAGATCGTCGGCATCGCCAGGGTGAGCGAGACCGGCCTGATCGACCCCACCGATCCCGAAGGCAAGTGGCCGACGGTGAAGGTGCAGCCGGTGGAAAAGCTGGCCAGTCCCGTCACGCTGAAGGCGATCAAGGCCAATCCGGAACTGGAAGGGATCGAACTGGTGCGGCTGGGCCGCCTGTCGGTGGCCGAAATCACTCCGGCGGAATGGCAGCTGATCCTGAAAATGGCCGAAGGCTGACCGGGGGATTAAGCTCGCTTCGCCCATTTCGTCCCACCCGTGGACAGGGGCGAGGGCGGGGGATCCAAAAGGTTACCAAATCGTTAAAGTGCTCAACATGAGAAGAGCACTGGTCCTTACCACCGAGTCGGCCCGTCACCCTTTCCGGGCTTCGCTGCCGCCGCACGTTCTGGCGCGCGCGAACGAGATCGAGCCGATGGCGCCCTGGCGCAAGCGGATCGCCTTGGGCCTGTCGCGGCGGGACCTGGAAACGGTGGCGGCTACCTATGCCGCGGGCTTCCTCGCCACGCTTACCTTCTTCGCCTGATCGCCTATTGCGCGGCTTCGGCTTCGGCCTGCCGTTCGGCGGCATAGAGCCGTCCGCCCAGCCACACCGACACCAGGCACATGGCTGCGCTCAGCAGCACCTGTTCGGCCAGCGGCACGCCCACGGCAGACAGGCCCAGCGCCAGCAGCGATCCCACCACCATGGCGCCCGAATTGACGATGTTGTTCGCTGCCACCGCGCGGCTCGCTTGCGAGGCAGGCACCTTGGTGGTGAGGAAGGCGTAGAGCGGCACAACGAACATGCCGCCGAACACCGCGATCAGCAGCAGGCTGGTGAGCACGGCCCAGGCCAGCGGGTAGGACAGGAAGGCGGGGATATCCATCAGCTCGTGATCCACCAGCCCGGCGTTCCACGCCCGGCAGATGACATAGAACAGCGCCACCATGCAGCCCATGGCCAGCACCGAAAGCGGCGAATAGCGCGCCGAAACCTTGCCCTTCAGCAGCAGGTTCACCGCCACCGATCCGATTGCTACGCCGATCGAGAAGAATACCAGGAACATGCTGGCCACGCTGGGATCGGCCATCAGGTAATTCTTGGCCAGCGGCGGGAACTGGATGAACAGCACCGATCCGATGGTCCAGAAGAAGCTGATCGCCATGATGGCGTAGAACACCTCGCGGTTGTCGGCGCATTCGCGGATCATCTTCCACGACGATGTGAAGGGGTTGAAGTTGATCTTCTCGGGCGCGCCGGTTGGCGGGGCAGGCGGCACCTGGCGGCTGGTGAAATAGCCAATCACGGCAAATCCGATGATCGCCAGCGCCGCCACTTCCACCAGGTTGGCCAGGAACCCGGCGATGATCGTGCCTGCCATGATGGCGATGTAGGTGCCTGCTTCCACCAGCCCGGTGCCCGCCAGCACTTCGTCCTGCCGCAGGTGCTGAGGCAGGATCGCGTACTTGATCGGACCGAAGAAGGTGGAATGCACGCCCATGGCGAACAACGCCAGCATCAGCAGCGGGATCGCCAGCACATGCACCGCCACGCCTTGCCAGGCCAGGTACAGGCCGAACGCACCCACCGACATGATGCCCACCTCCGCCGCCTTCACCTTGCGGATGATCGCGGCCTTGTCGCGCAGGTCCGCCAGTTGCCCGGCGATGGCGGAGAACAGGAAGAACGGCAGGATGAACACCGCCGATGCCACGCCCGAGAACACCGTCTCGCTTTCGGCGGAGTTGTAGACGCTGTAGACCACGAACAGCACCATCGTGGTCTTGTAGAGATTGTCGTTGAAGGCATTGAGCAGCTGGGTGACGAACAGCGGCAGGAACCGGCGGTGGCCGAGCAGGTCGAGCGATGTCAGCATGGTTTCGGCACTGTTTCTTCCCCCTTGGTGGGCGGACTTATAACCAATCGCTTCATGGCGTCATGCTTTTTCCCGAACCGTTAACGCGCTAGGACGGCAGGCACCATGTGGACGCTGCCCAATATCCTCACGCTCAGCCGCATCCTGGGGCTGCCGTTGCTGGCTTACCTGATGTGGTGGCCCGACTGGGCCTTCGGCTACCTGCTGGCCTGGGTGCTCTACAGCCTGATGGGGATCACCGACTACCTCGACGGGATGCTCGCCCGGTCGAGCGGGGTGGTGTCGAAGCTGGGCATCTTCCTCGATCCGATTGCCGACAAGATCATGGTGGCCACCGTCATCCTGGTGCTGGCGGCGCAGGGCGTGCTGCGCGGCCCCTATGTTGGCGATGCGCACGTCATCGCCGGGCTGATCATCCTGATCCGCGAGATCGCGGTGTCGGGCCTGCGCGAATTCCTGGGCGGCTTGCAGGTAAGCGTGCCGGTGTCGAAACTGGCCAAGTGGAAGACCACCTTCCAGCTGATCGCCTTGGGATCGCTGATCCTGGGCAAGGGGCTGCCGAACTGGACGATGATGATCGGTGATATTGCCGCCAATGTGCCGCACACCGTGGGCCTGATCACGCTGTGGGGCGCGGCGATCCTGACGGTGATCACCGGCTGGGATTACCTGCGGGTGGGCCTGAAGCACATGGATTGACCATCACGCAAAGGGGGTGGGAATGAGCGAGCAGGGTGAACTATTGTCGCCGGCCGACAGGCTTCGCCAGCTGAAGCGTTCGGCCTTGGTCGGCATTGCAGCCTGCATCCTCTTCGCGATTGGCGGGATCGCGATCAGCCTTGCCAGCACCCCGGAAATGGCACCGGTTGCCGTCATCGTTCCCGCCTTTGCCATCACCGGTGTGTGGCTGATCACGGTAATGACCGGGCGGCAGATCAAGGATCAGCTGCTGGCGCCGCTCGCGCAAGGCTTGGGCCTGGCCTATCGCGCGCATCCCAAGGGCATCTTTGCCATGCTGCCTGAGCACTTGCTGCCCAAATACTCCGAAGGCGTGGGCGGCCAGGCGTGGGACCATGTCACCGGCACGCTGGACGGCGTGGCGTTCGAATTTGCCGAGTTGCAGAAGCGCAAGGCCAATTCCAACTTTCGCGGATTCATGGTCCGCACCGCAGCCTGGCGCGACTTGCCGCCGTTCATGTTCGCAGACGAGCGGCGGATCACGTCCTTCGGGATAGAACGCGCGCCGGATCGGTATGACAATATGGAGCGGGTGGGCAGCAAGTCGTCGCCGCAGGGACGAACCATCGGGCTGTGGGCGCCGCAGGGGCAGCATGGCGCGGAGCGACTTGAGCCGTGCCTGGAGGCGATCCTGTCGCTGGAAGGCTATTTCGGCGGCGATTGCCGGTTCTACAACGCGGTCAATTCGGCAGAGGGTCTGTTCGTGACGCTGGAGACGAGTGCCGATCTGTTCGAGGTTGGCGGCATATTCACCGCGCCGCACCTGCTGGATGCCGCGATGACTAAGGCGAGGGCGGATTTCGACCTGGTGCTGGGCGCGGCCCGCAAGCTTTCGTCGCCAGCCTGACCTGCGCGATCGCTTGGGGGGCGATAGCAGCCCCAGCAGTCGCTCCGCCTGTTCAGCGCCGGTATTCTTCTCCGAAGATCCCGGTCGTGCCGTCGCCCAGGGTAAACTGGTCATCGGCGGCGAAGGTGATCGCGATGTCGGTGCGTTCGGTTTGCAGGAAGCTGGTTTCCAGGTTGCGGGCAAGCTCCTCCCTCGCGGGCGTGCTGTCGTTGGGCACCATGGTGAAGCTGGTCAGCGTGGCGCCCAGCC
>JAGREI010000003.1:3037-13468 GCA_020446625.1 Erythrobacter sp. | reverse complement strand
TACTTCTGGTTCACCCGCGCGGTCAGCTGGATCACTTCGGGCGGCACGTCGAGGAAGGCCTCGTCGAAGCGGCCGAGCAGCGGCACCGGCCATTCGGTGAGGCCGGCGTTCTCGACCACCAGCCCTTCGTCTTCCACCAGCGTCAGGCCCGCATCGGCAGCGACCCTGGCGGCACCGGCGCGGATCAAGTCCTGCCGTTCCGCGTGGTCGACGATCACGTGGCATGCGCGCAGCTTTTCGGCGTAGTCGTCGGCGCTGCCGATGGTGATTTCGCCGGGGCAATGGAAGCGGTGGCCCAGCGTGGCATAGCTGCTGGCGACGCCGCCTGCTTCGCACTCGACCAGGTCCTCGCCAAAGATGGCGACGATCCCCGACAGCGGCCGCACCCAGCGCGGGCTTTCGGTGGAGAGCGAGGCTGCACCCCAGCGCATCGACTTGGGCCAGCTGAAATCGCGGACGATCGCGGGGATCGCTTCGGCCAGCACTTCGCGGGTCGCCCGGCCCGGCTTTGCGATCACCGCGAACCAGGTCATGCGGCCCTTCACGTCGCGCTGTTCCAGCTGGTCGCGGCTGACGCCGTTCTTGTTGCAGAACCCGTCTACGGCGGCATCGGGCGCACCCACCGGCGGCCCCTTGGCTTCCTCGCTCACGGCTTCGGTGGCTTCGGGCAGGCCGCGCGCGATCAGCGCGAGGCGGCGCGGCGTGGACCACACGGTAATGTCGCCCACCACCATCCCGGCAGCCTGCATCTCGCGGCGGAACAGCCGCTCCAGTTCCTCCCGCGCGCCCTTCTGCATCCGGGCGGGGATTTCTTCGCTGCGCAGTTCGAGGAGAAAGTCGCGCGCCTGATCGGTCGCGCCGGAGGCAAGCCGGCCGCTCACAGGCTCCACTCCGGATATTCGGCCTGCCATTGGGGCGTCATCTTCTCGGCATATTTCTCGCAGGAGCCGCGCGCCAGGTCGCGCACGCGGGCCATGTAGCTGGCGCGTTCCTGCACCGAGATCACGCCGCGCGCCTGCAACAGGTTGAACACGTGGCTGGCCTCCACCGCCTGTTCGTAGGCGGCAATCGGCACATCTGCCTCCAGCGAGCGACGGCATTCCGCCTCGGCCTTGTTGAACAGGTCGAACAGGGCATCGGTATCGGCCACCTCGAAGTTCCATTTCGACATCTGCTTCTCGTTTTCGAGAAACACCTGCCCGTAGGTGACGCCGCGCCCGTTGAAATCGAGATCGTAGACGTTGTCGACGCCCTGGATGTACATGGCCAGCCGCTCCAGGCCATAGGTCAGTTCGCCCGCCACCGGCTTGCAATCGAACCCGCCCATCTGCTGAAAATAGGTGAACTGGGTGACTTCCATCCCGTCGCACCACACTTCCCAGCCCAGCCCCCAGGCGCCCAGCGTGGGCGATTCCCAGTCGTCCTCGACGAAGCGGATATCGTGCTTCAGCGGGTCCACCCCGATCACCCGCAGGCTTTCCAGATAGAGATCCTGGATGTCCGGCGGACTGGGCTTCAGGATCACCTGGTACTGGTAGTAATGCTGCAAGCGGTTGGGATTTTCGCCATAGCGCCCGTCGGTGGGGCGGCGGCTCGGCTGCACGAAGGCGGCGTTCCACGGCTGCGGCCCCAGCGCGCGCAGCGTGGTGGCGGGGTGGAAGGTGCCTGCACCCATGCGCATGTCGTGCGGTTGCAGGATCAGGCAGCCCTGCGCGCTCCAGAAATCGTGGAGGGCGAGGATCATGTCCTGGAAGCTCTTTTGCGGATTGCGGTCCATATGCGCGGCGCAATGGCTCATGCCCTGCGAGGCGTCAATGCCGCAGCAGCGAAGAGCCGCTTGACAGCAGCCCTGCGGCGCGATTGTCTTGGCGGCATGACATTGCGCCCCATCCGGTCCGTGCTGACCGCGCTTGCCCTGATCGCCGTTCCCGCGCTGGCACAGGCGCAGCAGGCCGATCGCTACGCCTTTACCCAGGATTACGAGCCGCGCCCGGCGATCTGGCGCCTGTCCGACGAGGACACCACGATCTACCTGTTCGGCACCATCCACCTGCTGCCCGACGGGTTCCGCTGGCGCAATCCGCAGCTCGACGCGATCATCGACGAGGCTGACGAGCTGGTGGTGGAAACCAGCGATGCCGATGGCGATGCGGCGATGGAGGCGATCAGCCCCAAGCTTGCCAATGTCATCGTCGCCCGCACGCCCACCTCGGTCCAGCTGTCGCCACAGGCCAGCCAGCGATGGCGCGAACTGGTGACCATGTCAGGGATGCCGTTCGACTATGTCGATAGCGTTCCGGTGATGGTGGCCATGCTGGGCTTTGGCCAGGCGCAGGGCGAAGGCAGCCCTTCCACTTACGAAAACGGGGTGGAGACGGTGCTGGAGGAGGAGTTTTCCTCCACCGGGCGGCCGATCGAATCGATCGAGGACTTCGGCCAGATCCTCTACGGCCTTTACCGGGTGAACGATGCCGAGGTGCTGCGCGAACTGGATGCGCAGCTGCGCAACTGGGGCGGCAAGTCCACCGCCGGGCTCTACGATCCCGCCGTCGACGACATGAGCGGCGACAGCTACTGGCAGATGGAACACCACTGGGCGCGCGGCGAGGTGCAGGAGGATTTCGACCTCGGTTTCGGCAGCGGCGCGATCGGCCGGGCCTTCCACGACGTGCTGCTGACTCGCCGCAACGCCCGCTGGGCCGGCTGGTTGCAGCAGCGACTGGAACAGCCGGGAACCGTGCTGCTGGCGGTGGGCGCGGGCCACTTCGAAGGCGCCGATTCGGTGCTGGTGCGGCTGCGCGAACGCGGTCTGACGGCCGAACGGATCAACTGAACCTGCGTAAGATCAAGGTGTTACGCGGCGAAAAGTCGCGATCACCTTACCATATGTAAGGTTATGTTGACATAGTCAGCGAATCGCGACATAAAGTCATGCATACCTGACACACCGTCAGGATCGCATGACAAAGGAATTCGCGATGACGCCTGAAAAGCGCACGAAGATGTATCTCACCTCTGCGGTGATGGGGTTCGCGGGAACTGTCGTGGCCATCGCCGGGGACATGTTCGCCCTGCCCGATTACCTGCGCGGCTTCGCCTTCGGCATTCTGCTCGTCGCCCTTGCCCTGCTGCTGCTGCGTCGGATGCGCGACGAATATATCGAGCAGCTGTGGAACGCCGGGGTATCGCTGGCCTTCGTCGCGGTGGTGCTGGCCTACCTGTTCGCACCTTTCCTCGAAGGGCTGTTCGATGGCCTGTCCGCCGCCGCGCCGCGCCAGGACTTCGTCAGTTCGGGCTGGATCGGCCCGCTAGCCCTGCTCGCCTTCTTCGTGGGCTTCCACGTCAAATGGCTGCGGAGCGCGCTGTGAACAACCGCCTGAAAGTGCTGCGCGCCATGCGTAACTGGAGCCAGGCCGAACTGGCCACCCGGCTCGACGTATCGCGGCAGGCCGTGAACGCGATCGAGACCGGCAAGCACGACCCATCCCTGCCGCTGGCGTTCCGTATCGCCCGGCTGTTCGAAATGCCGATCGAGGAGATCTTCGATGACCAGTAATCCAGACATTCTCGACGACGCCCCGCCCTCGCAGCTGCGCTACTGGGGGCATATTCTGGGCTGGTCCGTGCTGCTGACCTTTGCCCTGATGGGGCTGATCGTTCCCGCGATTGCAGCGGCCCACCTCGCCAGCGGCCAAGGCAGTTCCGACGACTGGTGGATGATCGGTATCGGCCTGCCGCTGGCCGCGATCCTGGCAGTGCCGCTGAAACGCTGGATGCCCGATTTCACCCAGGGTGAGCCCGATACCCCGCGCGGTCGCAAGATGCGCAGCGTGGTGGGAATGCTGGTGGTGCTGGGCGTGCTGGTTGCCGCCCCGCTGATAATCGCGGACTCCGCCACCGGGCAGTCACTCACGCTGTTCGGCAACGGGCCTGTCCCCGCGCTGGCAGCCGGTGCCATGATCGCCATCTGGGGCCTGGCCGTGCCGGTGATGATGGTGATCAGCCGCCGCACGTCCGACGAAGTGGCGCGCGGCGCGGCAGAGTTCGGCGCACTGGTGGGCTTCCAGACCTTCGGCTGGCTCGCGCCGATCTGGTGGATGGGCTGGCGCGGCGGTTTGCTGCCCGAACCGCAGGTGATGATCCTGTTCGCCATCACCATGATCGTCGCCACCTTGGCCAACCAGTGGAAACGCGTCCACGGCTAGGCTGCCGTTCACCTTGCCGCTGGCAAAGACTACATCCGCTTGCTCGAAGGAGTCGCTTATCATGTTTCGCAAGGCATTGCTTGCCGCCTTCACCTTCCTGCTCAGCGCCTGCGGTTATCCCGATACGGCGCTGGCGCAGGAGGCGTCGCCGCCGTCCGGACCGGCGATCTGGCGGCTGGGGGACGAGGACACCACGATCTACCTGTTCGGCACGATCCACGTCCTGCCCGAAGGCGAGAACTGGTTTTCGGGCAATGTCCGCAGCGCCTTTGACGCTTCCGACGAACTGGTGTTCGAAATCTCGATGGATGACGTGCCTGCCTCTGCCGCCGCGCTGGCGCAGATGGCCTTGCTGCCGCAAGGCACCACCCTGCGCAGCCTGATGACCGAGGACAACCGCGCCGAATACGAAGCCACGCTGGCCCAGCTGGGCGTGGCGCCCGAACGGCTCGATCCGTTCGAACCCTGGGCTGCCGCGCTCGACCTTTCGCTGCGTCCGCTGGCGCAGGCGGGTTACCAGGCTGGCCAGGGTGTGGAACTGGTGCTGCGCGAACACGCCGAGGGGCGCCAGCGCGCCGCGCTGGAAACGGTGGAACAGCAGGTGGAACTGTTCGACAGCCTGCCCATGGCCGACCAGCTCACCCTGCTCGACGAAACGGTGGAAGGCATTCCCGAAACCCTGTCGACGCTGGATGCGCTGAAGGCCGAATGGCTGGCGGGTGATGCCGATGCCATTGCCACGCTGATGAACGCCGACATGGCTGACGGCGACCTTTACGAGCGGCTGCTGGTCAACCGTAACCGCAACTGGGCGGGCTGGATCGCAGACCGGCTGGACCGGCCCGGCACCGTGTTCATCGCGGTGGGCGCGGGCCACCTGGCGGGTGCCGACAGCGTGCAGCAGCAACTGGCCGCGCGCGGTATCGCGGTGGAGCGGGTGGGCAATTGATCGGGCGCCTGATCCGCACGCTGGGACTGGCGGGCCTGCTGGGCGCGGCGCTGCTGCTGTCGTCCTGCGACAAGTATCGCCAGCGCAGCGACTGGCCCGAACCATCGCCCGCGATCTGGGAAGTCACCTCGCCATCGGGCCAGCAGGGCTGGATCTTCGGCACGGTCCACGCCCTGCCCCGGCATTTCGTCTGGGGAACGCCGCTGCTCGACCGGACCTTTGCCAATGCGGGCGTGCTGGTGGTGGAAGTGGCGGACCTCGATACGGTCGACAGCCAGGGGATCTACAACCGTCTGGCGCACACTCCCGGCCAGCCCCCGCTCACCGCGCGGGTCGACCCCGCCGAGCGGGAAGACCTGCGGCAACTGATGCAGGCGGCAGGGGTGGACGATGACGACTTTGCCGACCTGGAAACCTGGGCGGCCGCGCTCACGCTGTCCGGCACGGTGCGGCTGGGCGATCCGCTGCACGGCGTCGACCGCGCGCTGATTGCCGAGGCCGACGACCTGGAAGGGCTGGAAACCGCGCAGGGCCAGCTGGCCATGTTCGATCACCTCTCACCCGCTGCGCAGGCCGACCTGCTCGAAGGTGTCGCGCGTTCCTATGCGGCCGACCAGGAGGAGGCGATGCTGCTGGCCTGGCTCACCGGCGACGAGGATACGCTGGCGGCCAATGTCAACGCCGCCATGCACGCCTCGCCCGAACTCGAACGGGTGCTGCTCGACGAACGCAACGCGCGCTGGGCGGAACGGATCGCGGGACTGATCGACGCGGGCCGCAAGCCCTTCGTCGGCGTGGGCGCGGGACATGTGGTGGGCGATGACGGGCTGATCGCGCTGCTGTCGACGCGCGGTTTCGAGACACGCCGTATCCAATAGAGACTGCTCAGTAGTCTCTGGTTGCAATTGCGCCCTATCCTGCTAGAGGCGCGCGTTCCTGTCGATGTCATCCCTGGAGGCGCGGCAGGTCACCATACCGCAATCGAAAGGCAATACTGATGAGCGACGCTCTGAACCTGCCGGCCGAGTTGCGCGAACGGGCTGGCAAGGGAGCCTCCCGTGCGTTGCGACGCGAAGGCCGCGTACCCGCTGTCATTTATGGCGGCAAGGAAGAACCCACTCCCATTCACGTGGAAGAGAAGCTGCTCGTCCAGCAGCTTGGCACGGGTCACTTCATGAACTCCATCGTGATGATCGAAGTCGGCGGCAAGACGCTGCGCACCCTGCCCAAGGACGTGTCGCTGCACCCGGTTTCCGATCGTCCCGTGCACGTCGACTTCCTGCGCCTGTCGAAGGACGCCAAGATCGACGTGTCCGTGCCCGTGATCTTCGTCAACGAAGAGAAGAGCCCCGGCCTGAAGAAGGGCGGCGTGCTCAACGTGGTGCGTCACGAGCTGGAACTGGTCTGCGATGCGGACAAGATTCCGGGCGAGATCGCCATCGACGTGACTGGCTATGACGTGGGCGATTCGATCCACATCAGCGCCGTCACCCTGCCCGCTGGCTCGGAAAGCGCGATCACCGATCGCGACTTCACCATCGCCACCGTGGTTGCCCCGTCCGCGCTCAAGCGCGCCGAGGGTGCCGCCGCTGACGCCGCCGACGCCGCTGCCGAAGCGGAAGAAGGCGAATAATGCTGCGCCGCGCGCTCTTTTCGCTCGCGGCCCTGGGTCTGGGGCTGGCCAGTGTGCCGGCCCCCGTCCTGGCCCAGCAGGGCGGCGTGCTGCCCAGCGATCCGCAGGACTTCCAGTGCTTCGTGCTGATGCAGCAGCGCCGCGCTCTGCTCACCGCCGATCGCACCCTGCCCCCCGCCCAGCGCGCGGACATCCTCAATAACCTCACCATCATCGCGGCCTTCTATGCCGGACGGATCAGCCACTATTCCTCGGCAGAGGCAGTGTTCCAGTTCCAGTCCGCCAGCGCCGCCGTGCGCGGGGCATCGCCCGCGCAGCTGGATACCTTCGCCAACACCTGCGCCAACTTCTACATCTCGGTGATGCAGATCCTGACCGATACAGAGCAACAGGCGAACACCCAGCAGCAGGTGCCGCAGACCGGCATCCCGCAGCAACAGCCGGGTATTCGGTAAGGCCATTTCCAGGGGGAGCATCCCCATGCAGCTTTGGGTAGGACTGGGAAATCCCGGCCCGCAATATGCCATGAACCGGCACAACGTCGGCTTCATGGTGTGCGACCTGCTGGCCGACATGTACGGCTTTGGCCCGGTGCAGAAGAAGTTCTTGGGCTGGACGCAGGAAGGCCGCATCGGCGGCGAAAAGGTGCTGCTGCTGAAGCCCGCCACCTTCATGAACGAAAGCGGCCACGCCGTGGGCGAGGCCATGCGCTTCTACAAGCTGCCGATCGCGGCGCTGACGGTGTTCCATGACGAGCTGGACCTTGCTCCGTTCAAGGTGAAGGTGCGCGTGGGCGGCGGGCTGGCGGGCCACAATGGCCTGCGCTCGATAGACCGGCACCTTGGCCCCGACTTCCGCCGCGTGCGCATCGGCATCGGCCATCCCGGCCACAAGGACCGGGTGCACGGCCATGTGCTGGGTAACTATGCCAAGGCCGAAATGGATGACCTCGCCGCCATGCTGGGCGCCATCGGTGGAGCCGCCGAATGGCTGGCCAGGGGTGACGACGTGCGCTTCATGAACGACTACGCGCTCAGGATGCAGGATTGATGCGCCATGCAGCGGGTGATGATCATCGGCCCCTGCGGCGCGGGCAAGTCCACGCTGGGCTTTGACCTGGCGCAGCGCACCGGGCTGCCGCTGTTCCACATGGACAAGCTGGCATGGCAGCCGGGCTGGATCGACAGTTCCATCGACGAAGTCCGCGAACGGCTGCTGCCCATCGTGGCGCAGGATTGCTGGATCATCGAAGGCCATTACGGCGGCACCCTGGCCGAACGGCTCGAACGCGCCGACACCGTGCTCTATCTCGATTACCCGATCCGCATCTGCCTGGCGCGGTTGTTGCGGCGCATCTGGCGCTGGCGCGGCCAGTCCCGCCCGGACATGACCGAAGGCTGCCCCGAGCGGTTGGACCTGCCCTTCCTGTGGTATGTGGCGCGCTGGAACCGCGGCCCGCGCCTGCGCACCGAACAGCGCATCGCGCCCTTTGCCGACCGGATCGTGCGCCTGCGCAGCCCGGCCGAAACCGCGCGCTGGCTGGCAGAAATCTAGCTGGCGGCCTCGATCGCAGACTGGATGCGGGTTACTTCCGGGTCGCCGGGGAAACGCGCCACCAGCGGCGCGGCCATCGAGCGGGCCGTTTCGATCTGACCCAGGTTCAGCAGCGCCTCGGCATAGAGCAGGCGTGCGGCGGGGATATTGCCGATATCGGCCTCGTGTTCCTGCAAGCGCGCGCGCACGGCTTCCCAGTTGCGATCCCAGGCGTCCAGCCGCGCCATCTGGTAGACGAATTCGGGGTCCATCGGCCGCGTCTGGGCGCCGTAGAGGATTAGGTGGCGCGTCATGTCGGGCTGTCCCGCCCGCTCGGATTCGCGGATCGCCGCCATCAGTGCGGGCCGGTCCATCGGCACCTTGTCGATGATGCGCAGATAGTTCGACAACGCCAGCACGTGATCGCCCTGCGCTTCGGCCAGCCGTGCGCCGGTGTAGAGCGTTTCCACCCGTTCGGGCGCCACCTCGTTCGCCAGCGCCACGGCCTGCGCCGCTGCGTCCAGGTTGCCGCGATCGAGGTTGAAGCTGGCTTCGGCAGCGTAGAGCTTGGCGCGATTGCCATCGGCACCGTGGCCGCTGGCAAAGGCGCGGCGGGCGGCGGCATCGTCGCCCTGCATCACCGCGGCGAGCGCGCGCAGGCGCCAAGCTTCGGCGCTCTGGTCGCCCCCGATCAGCGCCAGCGCGGCGACAGCATCGCCCATCTGCAATTGCGCCTCGGCTGCCAGCAGCGCCTGGTCGGCAGGCTCGCCGCCCGCCTCGTCCAGCCGCGCCAGCGTGTTCGTGGCATCGCCGCCCAGCCCCATGGCCAGCTGCGCGCGCACCAGCACGTCCAGCGCGGCGGCATTGCTGGCGTCGCTTTCCAGCACCGCCAGCGCCAGGTCGCGCGCGGTGAGGTAATCCTCCGCCGCCAGCGCCGCTTCGGCATCGTCCTCCGGATCGCCCAGCAGCGAACAGGCGGCAAGGCTGGCGGCCATGGCACAGGCAAGGAACAGGCGAGCGGTTTTCATCCGCGCGAGCACTAGCGGCAAAGCGCAAATTTTCGGTGAAGGCGCAGTCCGCCGCGCGGCTAGCCAAGCGCGCCCTGCCCCGCTAAGGCGCGCGCAATCGCAATCACTCTGCTCGAAGGCTTACACTCATGGGATTCCGCTGCGGGATCGTCGGCCTGCCCAATGTCGGCAAGTCGACCCTGTTCAACGCTCTTACCGAAACGCAGGCCGCACAGGCTGCGAACTATCCGTTCTGCACCATCGAGCCCAACGTGGGCCAGGTGGCCGTGCCGGACGAGCGGCTGGAGCAGATCGCGAAGATTGCCGGTTCTGCCAAGATCATCCCCACCCAGCTGGCCTTCGTCGATATCGCCGGGCTGGTGAAGGGCGCCAGCAAGGGCGAAGGCCTGGGCAACCAGTTCCTGGGCAATATCCGCGAGGTGGATGCCATCGTCCACGTGCTGCGCTGCTTCGAGGATGACGATATCCAGCACGTCGCCAACAAGGTCGATCCCATTGCGGACGCCGAAGTGGTGGAAACCGAGCTGATGCTGAGCGACCTCGAAAGCCTGGAAAAGCGGGTCGAGAACGCCAAGCGTCGCGCCACCAGCGGTGACAAGGAAGCCAAGGTGCTCGCCTCGGTGCTGGGCCAGGCGCTCGACCTGCTGCGCGAAGGCAAGCCCGCGCGACTGGTCGAACCCAACGATGACGAGGAAGCGCGCGTTTTCGCCCAGGCGCAGCTGATCACCGCCAAGCCGGTGCTCTACGTCTGCAACGTGGCCGAGGAAGACGCGGCCAATGGCAACGAACTGTCGGCCAAGGTGTTCGCCAAGGCGGCCGCCGAAGGGGCCGAAGCCGTGGTGGTATCCGCCGCCATCGAAAGCGAGCTGGTGGCCATGCCGCCCGAGGACCGGGTGGAATTCCTGGCCGAACTGGGCCTGTCGGAGAGTGGCCTCAGCCGAGTGATCCGCGCCGGTTACAAGCTGCTGGGGCTGAAGACCTTCTTCACCTGCGGCCCCAAGGAAGCGCGCGCCTGGACCACGCCTGCCGATGCCAAGGCTCCGCAGGCCGCAGGCGAGATCCACACCGATTTCGAAAAGGGCT
>JAGREI010000003.1:0-2920 GCA_020446625.1 Erythrobacter sp. | reverse complement strand
GTGATGCTGTTCAAGTTCAACGTCTGATCAGGGGCCGGGTGGCGGCCTGTCGCTGCCCGGCAGGTCCACCCCGCGGCCATCTTCGGGCAAGCTGGCGTCCGGTGGATCGGCGGGGGCTTCGGGTGCCTGGTCCTCGTAGTCCTGCCAGTCCTCTGCGGGCGGTGAGCTGAAGCCGAACATGCTCTTCACCTTGCGCCAGAAAGCCCCGAAGAACACCACGATCCCGATCAGGATCGGCTTGATGAACTTCAGCAGCAGGGCGAGGATGCCCGCCTTCTTCGCCAGCGCCAGACCTGCGCCGCCTGCCACCAGTCCGGCAATGCCATAGCCCGCCGCGCGATCGGTGCTTTCGTCGTAATCCTCGTAGCGCGCGCCGGGATTGAAGCTGGCGTGGGTGGCGAAATCGGCGGCGGCGGTCTGGATACCGGCCAGTTGCGGCATGGTGGAAACCAGGTTCAGGCTCAGCACCCCGCGCCGTCCCAGCGTGCGCAGGTCGTAGTTGAGCGTGCGCACCTGTTCGCCATCGAACTGCAATTCGCGCGCCCAGACCACCGAGTGGCTGGCGGCATCGTAGTGCGGTGCCTGCGCCCAGCCGATGATCTCCACGCCGGGATAGCCCTGTCCGCGCCGCTGTTCGTTGATGTCGGCAGAGGCGTCCTGCATCTGTTCCATCAGGTCGTCGTAGTCAGCATCGTCGGCATCGTCATTGGATACCCAGCCGGTGTCTTCGTAGGTGACGACGGCGGCCCAGCTATCCGAAATGGGGGATGCGCCTGCTGGCATCACCAGCCCCAGCACGTCGCTCGCCTCGTCGGGGTGGTTGCCCCACAGGTCCACCAGGATGCGGCGGGCATCGTCCGGGCCGTAAAAATCGTACTGGTCGCCCAGGTCCAGCGTGGCGTCGGCTTCGCTGATGGTGATCTGCCCGTGCTGCGGCCGCAGGCTGTCGAGCAATTGCTGCACTTCCGGCGGCAGCTGCTGGTCCTGCTGCTGCGCGGCAGCGGGCATTGCCAGCGGCCCCAGCGCCAGCAGGCCCAGCAGAAGCATGAGCGTGGTCAGTATCTTGCGCATGGATCGTCCCCCCGTATCCTGTCGTGGCTCAGCCTAGCGCCAAAGTCACGGCTGCCAAGTCGACACCTTTGCCGGGGGCAAAAAAGAACGGCGCGGAAACCGTAGTCTCCGCGCCGTCCGCTTGTCAGGTCAGGTCAATGGGCGATCAGGCACCGGCCAGCTGGTGCTGGCAGTAGGCGATCCACATCCGCGCGACGGGCGCGCGGTTGCCGGTTACCTGGCCGAAGCTTTCCAGCGCCCCTGCGTAGTTGTGCTGTTCGGCCTGGGCGATGCCGATGCGGGTGTTGGCCAGGTTGGCATCGGCCCCCTTGGTCAGCGCCAGCCGGTACATTTCCTCGGCCTGGGCGAATTCGCCCAGCGAATAGAGCACGTCGCCCGCGCCCTGCGCGTCGATCGCGTCGCCCGAACGGGCTTCGGCCACCATGCGGTCGGCCCCGTTGCGGTCACCCGGCGCACGGGTATCGGCAATGCCCTTCACTTCGACGTAGTAGGGATCGGTCTGGGTGAACACACCTGCCGCCAGGCCATGCGCCAGCACGGTTTCCACCTCGTTCGACATCAGGCGCGGATCGAGATCCTCGATGTAGCGGACATATTCCGAACGATCGACGATGGCATCGTTCAGGCGCATCAGGCGGAACAGGTCCACGCGCGCGGCGGGTTCCAGTTCGTAGAGCTGGTTGACGATGCGCAGCGAGTTTTCCCAGTTGCGCTGGGTGGGGTAGTGGCTCAGCAGGGTGCCCGCCACCTCGATGGCCTGGGCGCCCATTTCGTTGTCATAGGTATCCTGCAACACGCTGAGCAGGGTGTTTTCGGGCAGGGTGCCGCCCGCCGCTTCGGCGGTGCGCTGCTGGCCCATGACGTAGTCGAAGGCACCGCGCGAATTGTCCTGCCGCGAAAAGGTTTCCGCGATCAGGCCGACCAGGTCGACCGTGGGATCGGAGAAGCCGGCGTCGATCGCCGCCTGCATGGCGGTGCGGGCCGCGCCGTAGTCTTCGGCCTGGAAGGCCAGGCTGCCCACGAACCAGTGGAACTGGCCCACCTGCTCGGGCGCGACCAGCCCGCTCTGGAGCATCATTTCCAGGCCCTGGCGCTGCATCACGGGATCGGAGAAGTGGTTGGCGACGTTGAGCACCAGGTTACCCGCAGCCATGCGGTCATGCTCGTTCTCGATCGCGGCGATCAGGCCCGGCAGCGCGGCGCGCGCGCCTTCGAAGTTGGCGGTTTCGGGCTGCACCATGGCTGCCACCGGCTGATACGCCTGGGCGAAGCCGCGCGAGTTCTGCGAGGCGCTGTTGCCGCGATTGCGCTGCGCCTGGGCAGCGTCGGACGTGACGGCGATCGAACCGATTGCGAGGCCGCCGGTGAGCGCGAGCGCGAGGGCCAGGCTGGCAACGGTCGAGCGTGCGGACTGGAGGCGCGCGGACTGGCGGCGAGTGGTCGAAAAGGTACGAAACATCGTGAAATACTCTCCTGAACTTGTCTGGCAGACAACGCATGTGCGCCGCCCGTCGTTCCCGGTCGAAGGCCAATGCACACATCAGCCGGGATTGCAAACCGGCAATGCCCGTGTCGCGCTGAATGGCCTATTTACGCAAGGTCAGCCGCAAATTCAGGATTGGGGGCGCTAGGTGTGGAAAAGGCGCGGAATCGTGCCGCTTTTGGCCTGCCTTGCATGGCAAATGCGCCCCCCCTTCCCTACATTCCACGCAACCATAACGACAACGGAATGCCTTCGCGGTGAGCGACGAAAACGACACCCCTCCCCTGCCCGATTCTCAGCCTGATCCCATGGGCGAATACCCGCGGATCGACATCGTCGAGGAAATGAAGACCAGCTATCTCGATT
>JAGREI010000336.1 GCA_020446625.1 Erythrobacter sp. | reverse complement strand
ATGTCCGCGCGGTGGTGAGCCAGGACGTGCGCAGCCACGACGGCAGCCGCGTATTGGTCCCGCGTTCCAGCCGCCTGGTCGGCCAGTACCAGTCGGGCCTGCAAGCGGGCGAGCGCCGCGCCTATGTCATCTGGCAGAGCCTGATCCGCCCCGACGGCGTGACCGTGGACCTGCAAAGCCCGGCCACCGCTTTCGACGGCACCGCGGGCCTCGAAGGCGAGGTTAGCACGCACTTCTTCAGCCGCTTCGGATCGGCAATGCTGCTGTCCGTCATCGGCGGGCTGACCACGGTCGCCAGCGGCGGGGCGTCGGTGATCCTGGGTGGCGGGCAGAGCGCGGCCAACACCGCCTTGCAGCAGGACGGCACCCGTCCGCCCACGATCCGCGTGCGCATGGGCGAACCGATCCGCGTCTACACCGCGCGCGATCTCGATTTCAGCCAGGCCCCGGCGGTCCGCCCGAGCCGCTGAGCATGAGCGCCGAGATCCACCAGTTGGGCGGCAAGGAACCCGCTGCCGAGGCCCCGCCGGTGATGGGCGGATCGGTCTATCTCGACGCTTACCTCGCGCCGTTCCAGCCGTGGCTGCAACGCGACACGGTGACGGAAATCCTGGTCAACCGCCCCGGCGAGATGTGGGTGGAAGACGCCGCCAGCCCCGGAATGCAGCGGGTGGAGCTGGACGCCATCGACGACAAGCTGGTGCAGCGGCTGGCCGAACAGGTCGCCCGCATCAGCCACCAGGGCATCAACCGCGAGCATCCCTTGCTGGGCGCCACCCTGCCAGATGGCGCGCGCGTGCAGTTCTGCGGCCCGCCCGCCACGCGCCAGCACTGGGCCATGGCGATCCGTCGCCACCGGCGGCTGGACCTGCCGCTGGACGCCTACGACACCGGCCCGCTGGTGCCCGACAGCGAAGCCGACATGCCCGATCCGGAAGCCGAGCCGATCGCTTACCTGCGCGCCGCGATCCGGGCGAAGAAGACCATTCTCATTTCCGGCGGCACCAGCACCGGCAAGACCACCTTCCTCAACGCCATGCTGGGCGAAATCCCGCGTGACGAGCGCGTGGTGCTGGTGGAGGATACGCCCGAACTGAAGTTTCCCGGCGCCAATGCCGTGGGGCTGGTGGCGGTGAAGGGCGAGCTGGGCGAAGCCAAGGTGACCGCCAACGAACTGCTGCAATCGGCGCTGCGCCTGCGGCCCGACCGGATCGTGCTGGGCGAACTGCGCGGCGCGGAAAGCGTTTCCTTCCTGCGCGCGATCAACACCGGCCATCCGGGCAGCTTCTCCACCATCCACGCCAATTCGCTGACGGGCGCGCTGGAACAGCTGAGCCTGATGGTGATGCAGACCGGCATCGGCCTGTCGCGATCGGACACCATCGCCTATGCCGCCAGGGTGATCGACGTGATCGTGCAGCTGAAGCGCGCCGACGGCAAGCGCGGCATCGCCGCCATCGCCCGCGCCCGCGACCTGGTCTGATCCCGCACAGCTTCGCGCAGCCGCTTGCCGCGCGTTCCGATTGCAGTAACACTTGGCTGCCATGCGACCCGAGATGAACGCCAGTCCCGATCCTGCCGACGCCGCCCCGCTCGCGCCCGAAGACCTCTACTTCAACCGCGAGCTGTCGTGGCTGTCGTTCAACGAACGCGTGCTGGCAGAGGCCAACCGCACCAGCTACCCGCTGCTCGAACGGCTGAAATTCCTGTCGATCTCGGGCAGCAACCTCGACGAATTCATGATGATCCGCGTGGCGGGGATCGCCGGGCAGATGCGCAGCGGCGTGGCCGAAATGTCGGTCGACGGGCGCACGCCGGGCCAGCAGATGGCCGCCATCGCCGCCAAGTACCGCGAGCTGGTGGACTTGCAGCAGGAAACGCTGGCGCGGCTGCGCCCGCAACTGGCCGCGCAAGGCATCCATATCCGCGGGCGCACCTCGATCGACGAACTGCCCGAGCAGGTGCTGCGGCAGCATTTCCTCGATCACGTCATGCCCGTGCTCACCCCGCAGGCGATCGACCCGGC
>JAGREI010000335.1 GCA_020446625.1 Erythrobacter sp. | reverse complement strand
CAAGATGAGCTTCACCAGCCGCGACCTGGCGCGCGCCACGGGCATCTACAACCAGATGCTGGCCGACAAGGATTGCACCATCTTCCTCGTCATCGCCGGTTCCACCAGCGCGGGTGGCTGCATGGACCTCTATGCAGAGCTGATCCGTTCGAACATGGTCGACTGCGTGGTCGCCACCGGCGCCACCATCGTCGACATGGATTTCTTCGAAGGGCTGGGCCACAAGCACTATCAGGCGCTGGAAGTGCCGGACGACGATACGCTGCGTTCGCTCTACATCGACCGTATCTACGATACCTACATCGATGAAGAGCAGTTGCAGGACTGCGACTTCACGATCAACGCGATCGCCAACTCGCTGCCCGCCGGCGGCATCTCCAGCCGCGCCTTCATCCGCGAGATGGGCAAGTACCTGTGCGAACACGGCAAGAAGGACAACAGCCTGGTCAAGCTCGCCTACGAGCATGACGTGCCGATCTTCTGCCCCGCCTTCGTCGACAGCAGCGCCGGGTTCGGTCTGGTGAAGCACCAGGTCGACCAGATGAAGAAGGGCGAGCCTTACCTGATGATCGACGCCGTGGCCGATTTCCGCGAGCTGACCGACATCAAGATCAAGAGCGGCGATTCCGGCCTGCTGATGGTGGGCGGCGGCGTGCCCAAGAACTTCATCCAGGACACCGTGGTCTGCGCCGAGATCCTGGGTCACGAGGACGTGGCCGTCCACAAGTACGCGGTGCAGATCACCGTAGCCGACGTGCGCGACGGCGCCTGTTCGTCCTCCACGCTGCAAGAGGCAGCCAGCTGGGGCAAGGTCAACACCGGCATCGAGCAGATGGTGTTTGCCGAAGCCGGTTCGGTGATGCCGCTGCTCGCCAGCGACGCCTATCACCGCGAACACTGGAAGACCCGCGAGAAGCGCCGCTGGGCCAAGCTGTTCGCCTGACCCATAACGACGCGGGGGTCGCAGGCGCACCGGCATGACCGATACCATTGCCATCCTCGCGTTGATTGCATCGCTGCTGACTTTCGGGATCAACCTGTTCGTCAGCCTGATGCTGCACTGGCGCGCGGTCGATCGCGAGAATGCGCTGGACCTGCGCGCGGCGGCGCTGGAGGAAGAGGCGCGCCAGCGCGATGCGCGGGTCGACAAGCGCGAACTGCGGGTGGAAATGTCCACCGCCTATCTCCAGCTGGAACTGGCCTCTATCGACGTGTTCCGCTTTCGCGCGGCGCACTGGGATGCCGTGGCCTGGGCGGAAACCGGTGAGAAGCACGGCGACAAGCCGCTGGCACAGCTGGAGGAGGAGGCGAACCAGTTCTACTTCCAGTCGCTCAACCTGTTCGAGGTGTGCTGCCGCTTCCGCCACGCCGAGATCATCGACCGGGAAGTGTTCGGCAGCTGGGTCGCCTGGTTTTACGAAGTGCTCGAATCGCCTTATTTCCGCGAAAAGTGGGGCGCCGAATACTGCGACAACTACACCGCCGAAATTCGCGAAATCTTCGACATGGGGTGCGCGCAGCTGCGCTGGGACGAGGATGACGACAAGGTGATGCGCAAGGCATTCTACAAGGGCGTGGGCGACATCCTCGATTGCAACATCATCCGCAACTGGAACGTCGAGGCGGGCGGGTCGCGCCTCGCCACGGCGCGGGCCGAAGCACAGGCGGGCAACAATGGCTGAGGTGGAATTCCGCTGGAACCATCCCGACGACGTGGCCCCCGCCGCCGCGTTCGCCGGGGACGTGATCGCGCGCTCCGCCGCCTATATCAGCCATGGCGAGGTGCAGACCGGCCTCAGCGACGACGGCAAGACCTGGGTGCCCAACCTCGCCGAACTCTATGCCCAGGACTTTGCCGATCCGGGCGATCGCGACATGCTGGTGGGGCGCGACGGGGCAGGGCGCGTGGTCGCCTTCCTGATCGTCGCCTGGGAAGCCAGCAGCCGCCGCGCCTTCGCCGTGATCGAAGACATGGCGGTGGAACCGGACCTGCGCGGTCAGGGCCTGGGATCGCGGCTGATCGCGCTGGCCGAACAGCGCATCAGCGAACGCGGGATCGAATGGGTCTTCCTCGAAAGCGGGCTGGGCAATGAAGGCGCCCACCAGCTGTTCGAACGCGCCGGTTTCGCGGTCATGTCCAAGGTGTTCGGGCGTCGCCTAAGCGACTAGTGGCGGTTCAGCTCGATCGCCAGCTCTGCCAGTGAACGGAACTGGCGGATCGTTTCCGCCACCTTTTCGCGGTCCTTGGCCGGATCGAGGCCGCCGCTTTCGAACATGTCCTTGGCGGTCAGCATCACGCTGATGCTGCCTTCGCAGAACAGTGCGCGCAGGTCGCCGCCGCGAAAGGCTTCCTCGATCGCGATCAGCCGTTCGACATAGCTGGGGTGGATCAACATGCGCGCTTCGACCTGGTCGGTGGCGTAGACGTCGAAGCTGTCCTCGAACACCGGGTGCACCATGTCGACGGCGGCCAGGTTCTTGCCCGCGGCCTCGATCGCATCCTTCTTGCCGCCGAAGAAGCCGAACCGCTTGTGCGCGCCTGCCCGCTGGACGATGGTGGTGCCGGTGAACTTCGCCGTGCAACCGATGTTCAGCATCACTCCCCGGAACTTGGTCTGGGGATTGCTCTTGCCATTGCTGTCGCGCGTTTCTTGGATCAGGTGGGCTTCGAACAGGCGAAAGTCGCTGCCCGCCACCTGTCCCTCCCAGAAATCGTCGAAGGTGCGCTTGTTGTGTCCGGGCAGCATCTTGTGGCGGCCCAGCAGGCTGAACGCGGGATCGGGGCTGGCGGATCGTGAATAGGTTACGCCCACGGCCTGTGCGATGGCGCGATTGATGCCTTCCTTCACCTTCTGCCTTGCGGTCCAGCGCGGCCAGTAGGCCCAGACCGCAGGCACCATCACCGCGAAGGGAGTCAGCACGAACCAGAACCCGGCTTGCGCCAGCCCGTCCTTGTAGATGAAATAGAGCAGGGCCGCCGCCACCAGTGCGCCGATGGCGAAGCGCCGGTTGGACTTGCTCACCGCATCGCGCCGAGGGCCTTCCTGTTCGGCCAGCCAGCGCCCCAGATCGCCTTCCAGCAAGGCGTCCGCATCAAGGTTCTCGATCATCTGCTGCCCCGTGTTCCAGACCGGCGTGCTAGCTGGTGTGGCGCCCTTCGTTCAACTGGCCGCACAGGTCGGCCATGGCCATGAACTGGGTGACGCACATGGCCACCAGCGCGCGGTCCTGGTTGTGATCCAGCGATCCGCTTTCGAACATGTTCTCGGTCTTCAGCAGCACGGTCAGCTCGCGGTCCTTGAACAGCGTGGTGATGCCCTGGCCGCGAAAGGCGCTTTCCAGCGCGATCAGCTTCTCGATGTAGGCCGGGTGGACCAGGTAGCGCGCCTCGGTCTGGTCGGTGGTGTAGAGGGTGAAGGTATCCTCGAAATCGGGGTGGACCATGTCGGCCTTGGCCAGCACCTGGCCATCCACCTTCAATTCCTCCGATTCCCCGAAGAACAGGAACTTCTTGTGCTTGCCCGAACGCTCCAGCAGCGTGGTGCCGTAGAAGTCGCGCGCGCAGCCGATGGTGATCACCGGGCCGCGGAACACCGTCACCCAGTGGCTGTTCTTGCCCGAACCGCGCTTCTCCTCCAGGTGCGCCTCGTGCAGGCTGAAGGGCAGCCCGCCGATATCGCCAGACCACAAGTCCTCAAAATTGGAGCGGTTGTAGTTGGGCAGCATCTTGTGCCGCTTGGCGCGCTCGAAGCCCATGCTCGGCCCGCAGTCGTGCGCATAGCTGAGGCCCAGCGCCCCGGCGATGGCCGCATTGATACCGGACTTGGTGGCCTTCTTCGCCGCCATCGACGGGGCCTGGCACCACCAGATCGCGCCTGCGCCCGCGGCGAAAGTGAGGAACATGGCGAACTGGCCGGGAATGATGATCCAGATCAGCGCCGCCAGCGGCAAGCCGATCACCGCCGCGATGCCATAGCGTTTCATGGTGGTGGCCCGCGCTTCCTCGCGCACGGCCACCTGCGCTTGCAGGAACTGTCCCAGCTCGCCCGCCATCAGTGCGTCGACGTCAGGTCTCTCGATCATGCCTGGCCCATGCCCCCTTTTCGTGCCCCGCCTTTGGTGGCACATAACGCGATAACAGGAACAGGGGTAGGTACTTCGCTATGGGTTTGATTATCGCGCTTGTCGTCGTGGCCGTGCTCGCCTTCATGGCGATCGGGATCTACAACCGGCTGGTGGGGCTGCGGCAGAACGTCAACCAGGGCGTGGCCGATATCGACGCGCAGCTGCGCCAGCGGCACGACCTGATCCCCAACCTGGTCAACACCGTGAAGGGCTATGCCACGCACGAGCAGGAAACCTTCGAACAGGTGATCAAGGCGCGCAACGCGGCCGCTGCCGGGTCGATCAACTCGGGGGACGAGGCGCAGCTGAAGGTGGCGCTCGACCGCGTGCTGGCGCTGGCCGAAGCCTATCCCGAACTGAAGGCCAACACCAACTTCCAGGAACTGCAACGCGAGCTGACCGACGTGGAAGACATGCTGGCCGCCGCACGCCGGGCGCTGAACGCCGCCGTGTCGCGCTACAACACGGCGCGGGAAAGCTTCCCGGCGGTGCTGTTCGCCAGCGCCATGGGCTTCCAGACCGCCGATTTCCACCGGCTGGAGCACAGCGAGAAGGGCGTGGTCGACCAGGTGCCGAACGTCCAGTTCTGACCCCTTCCGGCGCCAGGGGCGCTGGCTGGCAGACTTGTCAAACCGAGCGGCGGCGTCCCCGGCGGGACGTCGCCGCTCGTGCAAAATGCACCTGTCGGGGCGTGGCGAGGCAGGGGGTCGGCGGGCCGTGCAAAAGCCTGTGATTTTCACTTGCAGTTCAGGCTGACGCTTATATATCGACCCTCCGCTGCCCCAAGGGGACTTCCAATAACCGCAAGGCAGCCTCGTCTTTCGTGTTACCTGGCCGGATGGCCTATTGGGGGTCCCTTGAATTGCACCAGTTTCCTGACGCCAAGGCTGTAGTCCGCGCCCTTTCGCCGGACGAACCTGTGATCCTCACCCGCCCGCATGCCGCGGCGCGCGCTGCCCGCTTCTTCGTGGAGAAGTTTCCGGGCAAGGCGATGTATGCGGTGAAGGCGAATCCCTCGCCCGACCTGATCCAGATCCTGTGGGACAACGGGGTGACGCATTACGACGTCGCTTCGATCGGTGAAGTGCGCATGGTGCGCGGCCTGCTGCCGGCGGCCACGCTGTGCTTCATGCACCCGGTGAAGACGCTGCGCGCCGTGCGCGAAGCCTATTTCGAGCATGGGGTGAAGACCTACAGCCTCGACACCATGGAAGAGCTGGCCAAGATCGTCGAGGCGACCACTGCCGAGGATGGTACCAAGGCCGCCGATCTCAACCTGCTGGTGCGCCTGCGCGTCTCGTCCGAACATTCGGAGCTGTCGCTGGCGGCCAAGTTCGGCGTGGACCTGGCCGATGCCGCACCGCTGCTCCAGGCGACTCGCCAGTATTGCGACGCGCTGGGCATCTGCTTCCACGTCGGCAGCCAGGCGATGACGCCGTTTGC
>JAGREI010000334.1 GCA_020446625.1 Erythrobacter sp. | reverse complement strand
CCTACAAGGTTGCGAAGAACCGTCTCGCCAAGCTCGCAGTACAGGACACCGAATACGCCGGTCTGGGGGAATACCTCACCGGCCCGACCGGCCTTGCATGGTCTGTCGATCCGGTTGCGGCCGCCAAGGCCGCTGTCGATTTCGCCAAGTCGAACGACAAGCTGGAAATCGTCGGTGGCTCGATGGGTGCGCAGGTGCTCGACGAAGCCGGGATCAAGGCGCTCGCCTCGATGCCCAGCCTCGACGAACTGCGTGGCAAGATCGTGGGCCTCGTCAACGCCCCGGCGACCAAGGTCGTCCGGACGATTGCCGAGCCTGCCGGAATGCTCGCCCGCGTGGTCGGCGCCTATGCCGCCAAGGACGCTGCGTAAGAGACAGTTCTCGCACACGAGACGAAACATCATGGGACAAGTCGTCCCGCCTATATTTTGGAGTGAAACATCATGGCCGATATTGCCAAGCTTGTTGAAGACCTGTCGGCGCTGACCGTCATGGAAGCCGCCGAACTCGCCAAGGCCCTGGAAGAAGCATGGGGCGTTAGCGCCGCTGCTGCCGTGGCCGTTGCTGCTGCACCGGGTGGTGCGGGCGACGCTGGCGCCGCTGCCGAAGAAAAGACCGACTTCGACGTGATCCTCACCGGCGACGGTGGCAAGAAGATCCAGGTCATCAAGGAAGTCCGCGCCATCACCGGCCTGGGCCTGACCGAAGCCAAGACCCTCGTGGAATCGGCTCCGAAGGCGCTCAAGGAAGGCGTGAACAAGGCGGAAGCCGAAGACATCAAGGCGAAGATCGAAGCTGCCGGCGGCACCGTCGAGCTGAAGTAAGCCTTTCCGGCTTACCGCTTTCGATCCCTTGTCGGATCACGAAAGGGCGTCACCAGCAATGGTGGCGCCCTTTTTCGCTTTCCAACAGGCACATGCCGCGCCAGTCAGGTAGCCATGCCCAGCCTCAGGATCGTCTTGCTTGCCCTGGCCCTCGCCAGTACTGCACCTGCCGCGGCACAAGGCGTGGGCGAGGGTTTCGACGTGCTGGCCTATGATCTGGACCTGCGCCCCGACCTGGAGACCGGCGCAGTTTCCGCGCGGCAAGCCATCACTTTCGAGGCAACCGGCGAATCCGTCGACCGGCTGGTGTTCTCGCCCAATGCCCTGACGATCAGCGAGGCACGCCTGGGGGACCAGCCGGTGCGCGTGCTTGCCACAGACACCGGCATTGTCTTCCTGCTGCCGCAGGCGCTGCCCCCCGGAGAGAGCGCCAGGCTGGAATTCACCCTGGCCGGGATGCCTGCGCGAGGCGTTACCCTGCTGCCGACCGGCCTTTCTACCGGCTACTTCGCCTGCGACTGGATGGTGTGCCTGCAAGATGCCCCCGGCGACAAGGCAGACCTGGCCCTGAACCTCTACCTGCCCGCGGGCGCGGACTCGCTCGGGGTCGGCCAGCTGCGCGAAGTCGCACCCGTGGCGGGCGGCATGGCAGTCCATCGCTGGCACAGCGATGCACCCACCTCGCCGTACCTGATCGCCTTCGCGGCGGGCCATTTCCCCGCAATCCGCGCCAGCACCCCCTATGGCGAGCTGCGCTTTGTCGACGGCACCGGCAACCAGGCCGATCTCGCCAATCTGTTCGCGCAGACAGAGGACATGGTAGCCTTCTTCTCCGACCGGGCGGGTCTGCCCCTGCCGCCGTCAGGCTATGCGCAACTGCTGGTACCCGGCGACGAAGCGCAGGAGGCGGCGAGCTTTTCGCTGATCGGCCTCGATCACCTCGAAGCCGAAGCGGACAACCCCGCCAGCGCCTGGGTGATCGCGCATGAACTGGCGCATCAATGGTGGGGCAATGCAGTCACCACGCAGACCTGGGCGGATTTCTGGCTGAACGAGGGGATCACCACCTTCATGGTCGCCGCCTGGCGAGAGCAGGCATTCGGAGTGCAGGCATACCGCGACGAGGTGGCCCGGCTGGAAGCCCGCCGCGCGCGCCTGGAGGAAACAGGCTGGGACATGCCGCTGGCCTGGCCGGGGCGCTATCCCTCGCTGGGCGTGCGGCGAGCCGTGCAGTATTCGAAGGGCGCGCTGTTCATGGTGCGGCTGCGCGAACTGGTGGGGGAGGAGGCATTCTGGCGCGGCCTGCGCGCCTATACCCAGGCCCATGCGGGAGGCACCGTGACAAGCCGCGATTTCCAGGCAGCGATCGAAGCGGCCAGCGGGCGCGACCTTTCCGCGATGTTCGACGAATGGGTCTATCCCTCCGGCAGGCAAGCCCTGCCCCCGATTCCAGGCAGCGCAGGCAATTGATGGTGTGCAGGCCAGGCCCCAGGCTCTATCACCCGCCGACATGAGCATGCGCGACACCTGGAACCGGTTCGATCACTATGCCTATGGCGCGGTTGCGGTGCTGGGTACCATGGCCGCCATCATGTTGCTCGATTGGGCGATGACCACCCAGGCCTGGCACCTCACCACCCCGGCGATGAGCCGCATCACCGGGCCGTTCATGAACATCATCGGCGTCCTGTTCGGGCTGACGCTGGCCTTCCTCGCCAACGACACCTGGAGCGCGCACGCCGCCGCGCGCAACGCGGTGCAGCGCGAGGCCGACGCAATCCGCAGCCTCGACATCCTGATCGACACCCTGCCCGAAGCCCTGCGCTCGGGCCTCAGCGAAGCGGTGCGCCATTATGCCACGGCGGCGGCGGGCGAGTGGCGCGAGCTGGCGCGGTGCCGCACCTCGCCCGCAGCCGTTGCCGCCAGCGACGAACTGATGCGCCGGTTCTGCGCGGTGGAGAACCGCGCCGGAGCGGGCGCGCTGGGCGTGGCGCTGGACCAGGTGCGCGAGATCCGCGACAGCCGGGGCCTGCGCGTCGGGCTGAGCCGCACCCACGTCAACCCGCTCAAGTGGCTGTCGATGGCCTTCCTCGGCTTCGTCACCCTGGCCACGGTGGCGGCGATCCATGCGGGCGACCCGCAGGCCGCGCTGGTGGCCATGGCGCTGTTCGGCCTGGCCGCTGCGCCCACGGCGGCGATCGTGCTGGTTCACGGCAACCCGTTCCAGCCACCCTATGCGGTGTCACCCGCCAAGCTGATCGAGGCGCTCGACGGTCGCGGTTGACCGTTTGATCGTCTGGCGACGGGATCAGAGCGTCTTCAGGTAGTTCACCACCTCGTTCACCTGTGCCGCCGACAGGCCCGGTGGCGGCATCAGCGTGCCGGGGACCACGGCGTTGGGATCGGCAAGGTAGCGGCGCAGGTTGGCTTCGGTCCAGGTCAGACCCGCGCCCTGCATGGCGGGCGAGAAGCTGTGGCCGGGCAGGGTGCCGGCACGGCGGCCGACGACGCCTGCGAGCGAGGGACCGATCCCGTCCTGCCCGCGCTGCACCGAGTGGCAGACGGCGCAGGTGGTGAAGGCTTGCGGCGGCGCGGCAGGTGCAGCAGCAGCAGCAGGCGCCGCGCTGGCCGACGGGGTGGCCGAGGGCGATGCCGTGGGAGCAGGCGTTGCGCTGGCGGCATCCTCGGGCGTGGCTTCGGCGGTGCCTTCCTCTGCCGGGGCGGCTTCCTCGCCAGCGGCGGCGGGCGCTTCGGTGGCGGCGGTGTCGTCAGCCGCGTCGTCGGCGTCCGAGCTGCCGCAGGCGGTCAGCGCGGTGGCCAGGGCGGTGGCCAGGGCGGTACAGGCGAGCAGGGCAGGAGTAAAACGCATGGAGTCGGTCCTCGGATCACATTGAAAATGTCCCTTAGGGGCCAAGCCCCCCGCTGGGCAAGGCTTACCAGCACGCTTGTGGCGCAAGGGACGCACTTCGCCACATTCGGCACTGGGACAGCTGCCCGCGCTTCCCCTCGATGCCCGCCGCGCCTATCCGGTCCGGCTGTTTTCAGCAGAAACCAAGAGCCTGTGCGCCCCGTCGCCCACCCCCCCACGCCCGGCTGGCAGGCCGAGACGCGCGAAACGCTCCGGCTGGCGGGGCCGCTGGCGCTCGCCAACCTGTTGCAGATGCTCACCTATGCCATCGACGTGGTGTTCATCGCCCGGCTGGGGGCTGACCAGCTTGCCGCATCGGCGCTGGCGGTGGCGCTGTTCGGGCTGGTGCTGTGGAGCCTGCAAAGCCTGACCGGTGCGGTCGCCCCGATCATGGCCGCCGAACTGGGCGCGCGCGGCCCGGCGCTGCGCCCGGTGCGCCGGGCCATGCGCATGGCGCTGTGGCTGGCGCTGGTGGTGTCGCTGGGCGGCATGGGTGTCTGCGCCCTGCTGGGTCCGTTGATGCGGGCAACCGGGCAGCAGCCGCACATCGCCGCCATGGCGACCGGCTACATGAACGTGCTGCTGTGGTCCGCCCCGCTGATGATCGTGGCGGGCGTGCTGCGCAATTTCGTGGCGACGCTGGGGCGACCGGTCTTTGCCACCATGATCACCGCGCTGGGCATCGGGGTGAACGCGCTGGGCAACTGGGCCTTCATCTACGGCCGGCTGGGCGCGCCGGAAATGGGCCTGCCGGGCGCGGCAGTGGCCACCTTCCTCACCAGCGTGGCCGTGGTGGCCATGTATGC
>JAGREI010000333.1 GCA_020446625.1 Erythrobacter sp. | reverse complement strand
TCATCGCGCTGGGCGGGATCATGCTTTTTTCAGCCAAGTTCCACATCCCGGAAACGATCACCGGGCTGATCGGCGCGGCGCTGATCGGGCTTTCGCTGTGGTGGTCGATCCGCCAGAAGAACCGGGAAGCAGCGGAAGCAGCGGCTAGCTCTCCGAACGATTGAGCCGCGCCGCCAGCGGGGCGGAGATCACCAGCTGCAACAGGTGATAGATCAGCACCGGCAGCAGGACGAGGCCCGCCACGGCGGGCGGGAACAGCACCGATGCCAGCGGCGCGCCCATGGCGATGCTCTTCTGCGCGCCGGCAAACAGGAAGCTCTTGCGATCGGGCAGGTCCAGCCGCAGCAAGCCGCCCAGCCACCAGGCGCCGAAGAAGCCCACCACCAGCGCCGCCCCCACCAGGCACAGCAGCACGCCCCATTCGGGCAGCGAGATCAGGCTCCACAGCCCTTGCTCCACCGCGCCCGAAAAGGCGACGTAGACGGCGATGGCGATCGAGGTGCGATCCATCCAGGTCGCCGCCTGCTTGTGGTCGGCCACGAACTGGCCCAGCCAGCCCTGGAACAACTGGCCCAGCACGAAGGGCAGCAGCAGGATCAGCGCGATCCGTTCCAGCCCGCCGATATCGAAATCGGGCATCCCGCTGCTGGCCAGCAGCCCGATCAGCGGAGCGGTGACGAACACGCCCATGATGTTGAGCACGGCGGCCGCCACCACGGAAAGCGCCACGTTGCCCCCGGCAATCGAACTGTAGGCGGTGGCCGACTGCACCGTCGAGGGCAGCACGCCCAGGAACACGAAGCCCAGCGCCACGGCGGGCGGCAGGGCATTGTCCGCCAGCTTGCCCAAGGACACCCCCACCAGTGCAGTCACCCCGAAGCAGAACAGCAGCAAGGGCAGCAGGAAGCGCCAGTTGCGCACGCCCGCCAGCACCTGGTGGCGCGGCAAGCGCAGGCCGTTGAGCAGGAACAGCAGGAAGATCGCCACGTTCGACACCAGCTGCGCCACGGCGCGCCCGTCGCCCGTCACCGGCAGCAGGCTGGCCAGCAGGATCGCCACCAGCAGCAGCCGCACCAGCGGATCGAACAGGGATTTGACGCGCGCGATCATCGCGCCGGGCTGTGCCCGCCCCCAAACCCCTTGTCCAGCTGTCAGCTCTGCAAGTCGTATTGCTTGAGCAGGTCGTACAGCGTCGGGCGGCTGATCCCCAGCATCTTGGCGGTGCTGGAGATGTTGCCTTCGCTGCGGGCCAGCGCGTGGCGGATCATCTTGCGGTCCGACTGTTCGCGCGCGCTCTTGAGGTTCAGCGCCTCGGCATCCTCGTCCTCGGCCTTGCCCAGGTCCAGGTCGTCGGCGCAGACCAGCTTGCCATCGGCCATGATCACCGCGCGCTTCACCCGGTTTTCCAGCTCGCGCACGTTGCCCGGCCAGGGCCAGCCGTCGATTGCCGCCAGGGCATCGGCAGCAAAGCCGGTGACCGCCGGGTTCATCTCCTGCGCGAAACGCTTGAGGAAGACCTTGGCCAGCAGCACCGCGTCGCCCGGCCGTTCGGCCAGCGAGGGAATCTTCACGACGATTTCGGCAAGGCGATAGAACAGGTCCTCGCGGAACCGGCCATCGGCGATCATCGCCTCAAGATCCTGGTGAGTGGCGCAGACGATCCGCGTATCGACCTCGATCGACTTGCGCCCGCCGATCCGTTCGATCGTCCGCTCTTGCAGGAAGCGCAGCAGTTTCACCTGCAAGGGCAGCGGAATGTCGCCCACTTCATCCAGGAACAGGGTACCGCCCTGGGCCTGCTCAATCTTGCCCTCGGTCGTCTTGACCGCACCAGTGAACGCCCCCTTCTCGTGCCCGAACAGCTCG
>JAGREI010000332.1 GCA_020446625.1 Erythrobacter sp. | reverse complement strand
GAAAGCGAACGGGTGCCGTCACGGGGCTTGCCAGGTCCTTCTGTCGTTATCGTTGTCGTGTCGTTGCGCGGATCGCCGCCAACCGTGCAGCCACTAAGACCACACGGATTCGCGGGGTTGAACCTTCTTAACCATAAAACATGGGCAACGGAGTATTAATTTCCACAAATCGCCCACCCGGTTCGGTTAACGGCCCAAAGCGGGCCAGAACTGGGCCTAGTTCAGCTCCACCTGGCTGACCGAATAGCCCTTGTCGGTCAGCGCCCGCACCAGCGATTCCAGCTGCTCGCGGTCGCGCGCCTCGCATTCGATGTCGGTCACCAGCCCCTTGGCAGGCAGGTTGGTGAAGATGCGCTGGTGGTAGATCTCGAGGATGTTGACGTTGTGCCGGTTGAATTCCTCCATCACCTTGTACAGCGCGCCGGGGCGATCTTGCAAAGTGATCCTGAGCCGCGCCAGGCGGCCCGAACGGGCGAGGTCGCGCAGCAGCACGTTGGCCAGCAGGCGGGTGTCGATATTGCCGCCGCACAGCACCAGCCCCACCTTCTTGCCCTGGAACCGCTCGCGATGCGCCAGCAGCGCGGCCAGCCCGGCAGCGCCAGCGCCTTCGACCACGGTCTTCTCGATCTGCAACAGCAGGCTGACGGCTTCTTCCAGGTGCGGTTCGTCCACCAGCAGGATATCGTCCACCAGGGCTTCGATGATCTTCTGGGTGAACTGGCCCGGTTCCTTCACCGCGATGCCTTCGGCCAGGGTATCCCCGCCGCAAGGCAGATCGGTGCCGTGCCAGGCATTGTAGGATGACGGATAGAGCCGCGCTTCCACCCCGATCACGCTGACCGGCGGCACCTGCGCGCGCGCCACGGTGGCCATGCCCGAGATCAGCCCGCCGCCGCCGATCGGCACCACGATGCAATCGAGGCGGGGTGCATCGGCAAACAGTTCCAGCGCCACGGTGCCTTGCCCGGCAGCGACATTGGGATCGTCGAACGGATGGACGAAGGTCAGCCCGCGTTCGTCCGCCAGCGTCAGGGCATGGGCCTTGGCCTCGTCGAAGGTCTCGCCAAACAGCTCCACCTTGCCGCCCACGGCCTCGGTCTGCATCACCTTCACCGTGGGGGTGGTGCGCGGCATCACGATGGTAACCGGCACGCCCAGCCGGGTGCCGTGGTAGCTGAGGCCCTGCGAATGGTTGCCCGCCGATGCCGCGATCACGCCGCGCGCGCGCTGTTCGTCGCTCAACAGCAGCAACGCGTTCAAGGCGCCGCGTTCCTTGTAGGCGGCGGTGAACTGCTGGTTCTCGAACTTCAGCCAGATCTCTGCCCCCAGGATGGCCGACAGCGTCTTGGAATGCATGGTGGGCGTATGCACCACTGCGCCTTCGATGCGCGCGGCGGCAGCCTCTACATCAGCGAGGGAGAGGGAGGGGGCGAGCTTGGCGGCAGTCTCGGTCATCGCGCCTCCCGCTAGAGCAATGGGGGGCGAAGGGAAATAGCCCGCGCACTTTGGCCTCACAAAGATTGCCTTGGCCGCGCGGCTGGGGCATCGCACGCGCCATGAGCAAACTTGCCTTCCTGGGCCTGGGCGTGATGGGCGCACCGATGGCCGGACACCTCGCCCGCGCGGGCCACCAGGTCACCGGATACAACCGCACGCGCGAACGCGCCGAAGCCTGGGCCGCACGGCTGACGGGCGAAGGGCTGGAAGTGGCCGTGGCCGCCACTCCCGCCGAAGCCGTGGCCGGGTGCGACGCCGTGCTCGCCTGCCTTGGCAACGACGATGACGTGGCCAGCGTGCTGCTGGGCATGGAAGGCGCCATGGCGGCGATGCAGCCGGGCGCCCTGCTGGTGGATCACACCACCGTTTCCCCGGCGCTGGCGAAGCGGCTGGCCGTGGCGGCGGACGAGCACGGCCTGCTGTGCCTGGATGCGCCGGTTTCGGGCGGGCAGGCCGGGGCGGAGAACGGCAAGCTGGCGATCATGTGCGGCGGCTCGGCTGCGGCCATGGCGGCGGCTGAACCGATCATCGCCGCCTATGCTGCGCGGGTAGTCCACGTGGGTGATGCCGGTGCAGGGCAAGCGACGAAGGCGGTGAACCAGGTGTGCATCGCGGGCGTGCTGGCGGGCCTTGCCGAAGGCGTACGGCTGGCGCAGGCGAGCGGTGTCGATACCGCCAAGGTGCTCGAAGCGATCAGCGGTGGCGCGGCGCAGAGCTGGCAGATGGTCAACCGCTGGGAGACAATGGTGGCGGGCGAATTCGACTTCGGCTTTGCCATCGACTGGATGCGCAAGGACCTGGCCATCGCGCTGGGCGAGGCGAAGCATGCGGGTATCTCGCTGCCGATCACCGCGCTGGTGGACCAGTTCTATGCCCAGGTGCAGGCGCAGGGCGGCGCGCGGCAGGATACCAGCGCGCTGATCCGCCATCTGCCGGAGGTGGCGAAGTGAAACGCTGGTTGGCGCTGCTGGCAGCGGCCCTGCTGCTGCCCTCCCCTGCCCTTGCCGATACCCACATCGACAATATCGACGGCATTTCGGTGAACCGCGACGGCACCGTGGATCGCTTCACCGGCATGGTGATCGACGACGAGGGACGCATTTCCGAACTGCTCGACTTTGGCGACCGGCCCACCCGCCCGATCGAATACCGGGTGGATGGCGAAGGCCGCGTGGTGGTGCCGGGTTTCGTCGACGGGCATCTGCACCTGATGGGAATCGGCCTCGGCACCCTGGTGCTCGACCTGTCGATGACCACTTCGCTGGACGAGGCGCTGGGGCGGATCGCCGCCTATGCCGCCGCCTACCCGGACCGCCCGTGGATCATCGGGCGCGGCTGGAACCAGGAAGTCTGGGGGCTCGACCGCTTTCCCACCGCCGCCGATCTCGACGCGGTGGTGGCGGATCGCCCGGTCTGGCTGGAACGGGTGGACGGCCATGCGGGCTGGGCCAATTCCATGGCGCTGGCGGCGGGCAATGTCACTGCCGCCACGGCAGACCCTGCGGGCGGGCGGATCGAGCGGGTGGCGGGAACGCGCCGCCCGGCAGGCGTGCTGGTCGACAATGCCCGCGCGCTGATCCAGCAGGCCGTGCCGCCGCCCTTGCCCGAAGATCGCGACCTGGCGCTGCACAATGCGCAGAACCTGCTGCTCCGCCACGGGGTGACGGCCGTGGCCGACATGGGAACCAGTATCGAGGACTGGATGACCTTCCGCCGCGCGGGCGATGCCGACCGGCTGCGGCTGCGGATCATGTCCTACGCCGATTCGGTGGATACCATGCTGCTGATCGGCGGGCCGGGGCCGACGCCCTGGCTGTATGACGACCGGCTGCACATGGGCGGGGTCAAGCTCTACCTCGACGGAGCGCTGGGATCGCGCGGCGCGCTGCTTAATGCCGACTATGCCGACAGCCCCGGCAATCGCGGGCTGGCGCTGATCAACGGCACCCAGCTGCGCAACCTGATGAGC
>JAGREI010000331.1 GCA_020446625.1 Erythrobacter sp. | reverse complement strand
GCAATCTCGCTGCTGTTCATGGACCCGGCCAAGCGCGAGGCCGTGGCGGCGGGTGTCTCTCCGCACTACCGGCTGGTCGACGTGCCATACTGCGCGGCGGAGCAATACCCGCGACTCGCGCTGGGGGAGAACGACGTGTCGATCTTCGAGCGCACGCAGGCCTGGGACCACGCGGCGGGCGTGCTCTGGCTCAACGAGGCGGGCGGCAAGGCCGCGCGGCCCGATGGATCACCCTACATGGTGGATGGCGACATACGCGGCGGCCTGATCGGCGCGGCCTCCTCCGCCCTGTGGGATGAACTGGCAGGGCGGTTGGCTGGCATTTAGCCACCTCCTCTTGAGAGGAGGGGGTTGGGGGTGGTGCTGCGGCCAGATGCGACCTTGCGGTCGCACAACCACCCCTCGATCCCCTCCTTTGCCAAGGAGGGGAAGCAAGCGTCAGATATTGCTTTCGATCCAGCCCTTCAGCTGGCTCTTCATGCCCGCACCCGCCTGGTGCGCCACCACCTGGCCGTTCTTGAAGATCACGAAGAATGGGATCGACTGCACGCCCATCTTCCCCGGCACATCGGGGTTCTCCATGATGTCCATCTTGGCGATGGTGACCTTGCCCGCCAGTTCGTCCGCAATCTCTTCCAGCGCGGGCGCGATGCGCTTGCACGGGCCGCACCAGTCGGCCCAGAAATCGACCAGCACGGGCGTGTCACTCTCGAGCACGTCGGCCTGGAAGCTGGCATCGGTTACGGTCTTGGTGGCCATGATCACATCTCCTGCAATTCGCTGGCCCCTTACCTAGGCAATGCGCGCGGGGAGACAATGCCCGGCCGACAAAACCTTTGCTTAAGCGGGGGACAAGCCCGGCTTGCTGGCCGCCAGCACCGGGGCGGGAATGGCGATCAGCTGCGGGGTCTGGGTATAGAGCACGGCGGCTTCCACCACGCGCCCCGGATAGATCGCTGCCAGCGCCGCGGCATAGGCGCCCATCTGCCGCAGGGTGCTGACAGGCACGTCCTCCAGCCGCGCGGGAGGGCGGCGCGCGGTCTTGAAATCGGCCACCAGCACCCGGTCGGGCAGCACCAGCAGCCGATCGATGGTGCCGGCGATCACCTGGTCGCCCACCGTGGCCGCCAGCGGCACTTCGGCCAGCGCCTGCGGCCCGAACAGCTCGCGCCAGTCGGGCGCGTCGAGCACGGCCAGCGCGCGCGCCAGCATTTCGCCACGCTCTGCCGGGTCGAGATCGGCCGCGTGGCGCGCCAGCCAGGCCCGCCCTGCCCCTTCGCGGGCATCGACCGGCACATCGGGCAGGCGTTCGAGCAAGGCATGGATCAGCACCCCGCGCCGCGCGGCCATGGCGGCCACGTCGGGCGGCAGCGGCGGGTCGGCCCCGATTTCCTCGGCGCTGGCAGAAGGCGCCAGCGGGCGCGGAGGGCGAGGTTCCTCGGCCACCGGCTGCGTGGCCCAGGCGGGCAGCGGCTCGGCCATGGGCAGCGCCTGCTGGGTCTTGAGCGGCACCGGATCGGCGCGGCTGCCGCGTTCCATCCGCCAGCCCCAGGTATCGTCAGCCAGCTGCTCGCCGCCGAACAGCGGTGCCAGCCGGGCATACCAGCTATCCTCCGCCGGCTGCTTCTCACGCTTGCCCAGCGCTCCGCCGATGAACAGCGCCTCCTCCGCGCGGGTCATGGCGACATAGAGCAGGCGCCAGTGTTCCTCGCGCTCGGCGGCCCTGGCGGCTTCGGCGGACAGGGCGATGCGGCCCACCTGCTCTTCCTTGCGCAGCGGGGGCAAGGGCAAGGTGCGCGGGCTTTCGCCGCCGGGCAGGTCTTCCGCCAGGTCGAGGCCCGACATGCGCGAATTGTCGGGGTTGCCGCAGGCATCGGCCAGGATCACGATGGGGGCCTGCAAGCCCTTCGATCCGTGCACGGTCATCACCCGCACCATGTCGCCTGCCCCTTCGGACTCGCGCTTCAGTTCGCCGTCGCCGGAATCGAACCAGCGGATGAAACCCTGAACGCTGGGCGTATTGGTGGCGGAGAATTGCAATGCCGCGCCCAGCAGTTCGTCGATGGGATCGTTGGCCTC
>JAGREI010000330.1 GCA_020446625.1 Erythrobacter sp. | reverse complement strand
GCGGCGCGATGGACCTCGTCGCCGGGGTGAAGAATATCATCGTGGTGATGGAGCATGTCTCCAAGCACGGCGAGCCGAAGTTCATCCCCGAATGCACCTTGCCGCTGACGGGGCAGAACGTGGTCGACATGATCATCACGGACCTGTGCGTTTTTGCGCGCGAAGATCGCAACTCTTCCTTCAAGCTTGTGGAACTCGCTCCCGGCGTGACGGCAGAGGAAGTGGCTGAAAAGACCTCGGCACAATACAGCGCATGATTGGTGCGTTTGATGCAACTTTGTGAAAATGGGATTAGAATATGGTTTACAGCATGATCCACCCGAATTGGGAAAAACCCGCTGAAAACATGGTGGATGGCTACTCGCTGGAAATGACGGCCAAGGAAGTCGAAGGCCTGAAAGAAGCTGCCCCCCTGATCCGCCCCGACACGCAGATCGCCGTGACCTTCCTCCCCGGCGAGGAAATCGAACAGCGCATCGAGGCATCTGCGCTGGTGCGCCAGCTGGGCTTTGAACCGATCGCTCACGTCTCTGCGCGCCGCATCAAGAGCCATGAGGAGCTGGAATACTACCTGAAGGAGACTGCCGAGCGCGCGCATGCCAAGCGCATCTTCGTGATCGCCGGTGACCCGCCTGAGCCCGAAGGCCCGTTCTCCGACAGCCTGCAGATCATCGAGACCGGCCTGCTGGAAAAGTACGGCTACGAGGTGATCGGTGTGGGCGGCCACCCCGAAGGCCATCCCAACAATTCCAAGGATGACCTGTGGGTATGGATGAAGAAGAAGCTCGCCGCCATCCGCGAGCGCGGCATGACCCCGCTCGTGGTCACCCAGTTCGCCTTCGACGATGACGCGATCGTCGAATGGCTGGCCGAAATGCGCGGCCACGGCATCGATGTGCCGGTGCGCCTCGGCGTGCCCGGCCCGGCCGGCATCAAGCGCCTGCTCGGCTTTGCCAAGCGCTGCGGCGTGGGTGCATCGGCCAGCGTGATGAAGAAATATGGCATTTCGCTCACCAATCTTATCGGCACCGCCGGTCCGGATAAGCTAGTCGACAGCCTTGGCAGCAAGCTTGGTGAAGAGCATGGGCGCGTGCGCCTGCACTTCTATCCGTTCGGCGCGCTCAAGGCCTCTGCCGAGTGGATCAACGACTACGATGCACGCCACAAGTAAGGCGGGACGACATGGCTGATATTATCGATGGCCGCGTGATCGCGCGCCAGCTGGACGAAAAAACCAAGGCACAGGTTGACGAGATGGTCGCCGCCGGGCTGCCTGCGCCCGGCCTCGCGGTGATCCTCGTCGGTGACGACGGGGCCAGCCAGGTCTACGTCCGGCGCAAGATCAAGGCCTGCGAGAAAGTCGGCATCAACTCGATCGAGCACCGCCTGCCTGCCGACACTTCGCAGGAACACCTGCTGGCGGTGATCGACACGCTCAACAAGGACAAGCGCGTCCACGGCATCCTGTGCCAGGTGCCGCTGCCAGAGCATATCGACACCCGCCTGGTGCTGCGCTCGATCTCGCCCGACAAGGATGTTGACGGGTTCCACCCGGTCAACGTCGGCCGCCTCACCACTGGCGGGGGCGGGATCGTGCCCTGCACCCCGCTGGGCGTGATGCTGCTGATCGAATCCGTCATGCCCGATCTCAAGGGCAAGGACGTGGTGGTGATCGGCAAGTCGAACATCGTCGGTAAGCCGGTTGCAAACCTGCTGCTCGATGCCGAAGCGACCGTCACCGTTACGCACATCTACACCGAGAACTTGCCCGACATCGCGCGCAAGGCCGATGTCATCGTAGCCGCTGCGGGCGCACCCGAACTGGTCAAGGGCTGGTGGGTGAAGTCCGGCGCGGTGCTGATCGATGTCGGCATTACCCGCATCATGGCCGAGGATGGCAAGGAACGGCTGGTCGGCGACATCGCCTTCGACGAAGTGCAGCACGCGGCAGCGGTTACCCCGGTGCCCGGCGGCGTTGGCCCGATGACCATCGCCTGCCTGCTGTCCAACACAGTGCAGGCCGCGCGCGCCCTGCACGGCACAGCAACCGATCGTGAGTCCCTCTTCGACGATGCACCTGATCGGACGATGATATTCAGACCGGCAATTGCTGGAGACCATTCACTCAGTCGAGGCTAAGAATTCCGTTTTATGCTATTCGAAACCGTCAGTGAAACGAAGTGCTTTGGCGGCAACCAGGGCGTTTACATGCATGAAAGCAAGGTCACCGGCACGCCGATGACCTTTGCCGTATATGTGCCCAAACATGCCGAAGGCGAGAAACTGCCGGTCTTGTGGTGGCTCTCCGGCCTCACCTGCACGCATGAAAATGCGATGATCAAGTGCCATTACCACAAGGCTTGCGCCGAGCATGGCGTGATCCTTGTGGGGCCGGACACAAGCCCGCGCGGTAAAGGTGTGCCGGACGACGAAGCCTACGATTTCGGACAGGGCGCAGGCTTTTACGTAAACGCCACGCAGGATCCCTGGGCCGAGCATTTCCACATGCGGCGCTACGTCGAGGAAGAACTGCCCACGCTGGTGGCTGAAAACTTCCCGGTCGACATGGATCGTCAGGCCATTTCAGGTCACTCGATGGGTGGCCACGGCGCGCTGACTGTTTCGCTCCGCAATCCCGGTCGATTCCGCTCCACCAGCGCATTTGCGCCGATTGTCAGCCCGCTGAACTGCCCTTGGGGAGAAAAGGCCCTGACCGGATATATCGGAGCGGACAAGGCGGCATGGCGTGAATACGATGCCTGCGCACTTATCGAAGACGGCGCGCGGCTGGATAACCTGCTGGTGGACCAGGGCGGAGCCGACAACTTCCTTGAAGAACAGCTGAAGACTCACCTCTTGCAAGAAGCGGTGGCGAAGGCGGGAATGGACGCCACGATCCGGATGCAGGATGGCTATGACCATTCGTATTTCTTCGTGTCCACCTTCATCGCCGACCACGTCAAATGGCATGCAGAAAGGCTCAAGGCATGAGCGACAACAGGGAACTCGTGGGCGAAATCATCGCCCGCCACCATCATCGCGAAGGGCCGTTGCTGCCCATCCTCAACGATGTCCAGGCCGAGCTGGGCTGTGTCGATGCTAAAACCGAGGCGCTGATCGCCAAGGGCCTGAATCTGAGCCGCGCCGATGTGCACGGCGTCGTCAGCTTCTATCACGATTACAAGACCAAGGCCGATCCCCGCCCCGTTGTGCAGGTTTGCCGCGCGGAAGCGTGCAAGGCGCGCGGCGTGGAAGCCATCATCGACCAGGCCACCAGCGCCGCGGGCGAGCGGGTGAAGATCGAAACGGTCTATTGCCTCGGCCTGTGCAGCGCCGGCCCCGCAGCGCGCACGGGTGACGACCTGCATATCCGCCTTGATGCGGCGGGTATCACCAAGCTGGTAGAAAACGCATGACCATTGTTCGCATTTCCGACGATGCCCTGGCCCGCGCAGGCGGCGCAGACAAGCTGGCCGCCGCCTTCGAGAAAAAGGGCTGCGAGGTCCACCGCACGTCCAGCTGGGGCATGCACTGGCTGGAACCGCTGGTGGAAATCGAAGGGGTCGGCTTTGGCCCGGCCACGCTCGACGATGTCGATGCCATCCTCGATGGTACGTCCGACAAGTCCATTGGCACGATCGAGGACCATCCCTTCATCGCCACGCAAACGCGCATCACTTTCAAGCGCGCGGGCAAGACCCGTCCGCTGAGCCTGGAGGATTACGAGGCAACCGGCGGCTGGGCAGGCCTTAAGCGGGCCCGGCAGATCGGCAGCGAAGCCATCGTCGAAGAGGTCAAGCTTTCTGGCCTGCGCGGCCGTGGCGGTGCGGGTTTCCCCACCGGCATCAAGTGGGACTCCGTGCGCAAGGCCGAAGGGCCCAAGAAGTATATCGTCGCCAACGCCGATGAAGGCGACAGCGGCACTTTTGCCGATCGCATGGCAATGGAAGGCGATCCCTTCGCGCTTATCGAAGGCATGGCGATTGCAGGGGAGGCCGTGGGCGCGGACCAGGGCTATATCTACCTGCGCAGCGAATATCCCGACGCCATTCGCAAGCTGAACGCCGCGCTGGACCTGTGCGTGGACATTATTGCCCCGTTCAAGTGCGAAGTGCGCGTTGGCGCAGGTGCCTATGTCTGCGGCGAGGAAACCTCCCTGCTCAACAGCCTTGAAGGCAAGCGCGGCGAAGTGCGCGCCAAGCCTCCGCTGCCCGCGCTGGAAGGCTTCCTGGGCAAACCCACCGTGGTCAACAACGTGCTGAGCCTGCAGGCCGTGCCGCACATCATGACCGAAGGCGGGGCAGAGCAGTACAAGAACGCAGGCTTCGGTCGCTCGCGCGGCACCATGCCCATCCAGCTGGCCGGCAACATCAAGCATGGCGGGCTTTATGAAGTGGGCTTCGGCGTCTCGTTGGATGACCTCGTCAACAAGATCGGCGGCGGCACCGCATCCGGCCGTCCGGTCAAGGCGGTTCAGGTGGGCGGGCCGCTGGGCGCTTACATCCACCCGGACCAGTTCGATATCGTGTTCGATTACGAGACCTATACCGAGGCCGAGGCGCTTATCGGGCACGGCGGCGTGACGGTCTTTGACGATACGGCGGACATGCTGGGCATGGCTCGCTTCGCCATGGAATTCTGCGCCGCGGAAAGCTGCGGCAAGTGCACGCCGTGCCGCATCGGCGCGGTGCGCGGAGTGGAAATCCTCGACCGGATCAAGGTTGGCGGGCGTGAGCGCGACGTGATCGAGCTGGCCCCGCAGATGCACAACACAACCAAGGACAAGGGCCGCGATGCAGGCGACGAGATCGGACTGCTGACCGACCTGTGCGAAACGATGAAATTCGGCAGCCTGTGCGCGCTGGGCGGCTTCACGCCCT
>JAGREI010000029.1 GCA_020446625.1 Erythrobacter sp. | reverse complement strand
TTCATGCGCCGCGCCTGGAAATCGCCGCACCAGCTGATGCTGCTGATCTCGCGGTAGGCGCCCTGGCCGGGCAGCCACACTTCCAGGTCGAAGGTCTTCTTGGCGGTGAAGCCCATGTCGCCCGCGCACAGGAACATGGTGCGATAGGGCAGCTCCAGCGCCTCAAGGATGGCCTTGGCGCTGGCGACCATGTGCGCGTGTTCGGCTGCGGCATCTTCCGGACGGCACACGCAGACCAGCTCGACCTTTTCGAACTGGTGCTGCCGGATGAACCCGCGCGTATCGCGCCCCGCCGCGCCCGCTTCGGAGCGGAAGCAGGGGGTGAGCGCGGTGAGCCGCAGCGGTTGCGACAGGTCGTCGATGATCTGTTCGCGTACCGAGTTCGTCAGGCTCACTTCGGCGGTGGGAATCAGCCAACGGCGGGAACTTGCTTCTTGGTTGATCGTCTCTTCCAAAGCATCGGCAAACGATTGTTTGACGCTAGCCGGGACTGGCATGCCTTTTGCCGCGACCGTTTCTCCGGACTTCGTGTCCTTGATTGCGCCATCTCGCTTAAGGAATTCGTCGAGGACTCTCTGTCCAAGTACAGCAATTTCCTCTTTCGTATATCTAACAGCAGTCTTGAACTGGTCCTCGGCAAACTTGGGCAGCTGGCCGGTGCCGAACAATGCCTCGTCCTTCACCAGCACCGGCGGGTTGCATTCGACATAGCCGCGCTGGGCGGTGTGGAAGTCGAGCATGAACTGGGCCAAGGCGCGGTGCAGGCGGGCCATGCCGCCGCGCAGGAAAGTGAAGCGCGCGCCGGACATGGCGGCGGCGGTGTCGAACTCCATGCCCAGCGGCGGGCCAAGGTCGGCGTGTTCGATCGGCGTGAAGTCGAACTGGCGCGGCGTTCCCCAGCGATCAAGCTCGACATTGCCGGCCTCGTCCTCGCCCGGCGGCACTTCGTCGGCAGGGGTGTTGGGAATGGCGGCCAGCTCTGCATCGAGCGCGGCGGAGACGGCGGCCTGTTCGGCTTCCAGGGCGGGCATCCCGTCCTTGATCTGCGCGACTTCGGCCTTCAGCATGTCGGCCTTGTCCTTGTCGCCCTGCGCCATGGCCTGCCCGATCGCCTTGGAGGCATCGTTGCGGCGGCTCTGCATCTCCTGAAGGCGCGTGGTGAGCGCGCGGCGCGCCTCGTCCTGCGCCAGCAGGCGGTCGGCAAGCGGCTCCACTCCGCGCTTGGCCAGCGCGGCATCGAAGGCAGCGGGATTTTCCCGGATCAGTCGCAAGTCATGCATGGGCGCGGCCTATCTCGCACGGCGGCAAGCTTGTCCAGTATCAGTCGTCATCCCCGAACTCTGCGAGCATTTCGAGATAGTCGCGGTCCTGCACTTCGAGCGATCGCCCGCTGCGCGCCACGATCCCCTGATCCTCCCATTCGGACAGCAGGCGGTTGACGTTCTCGCGGGCGAGGCCGGCGAAGGCGCCAAGGTCGCTCTGGCTGGGGTTGTGGCGCAGCTTGCCGCTGGCCGGGTCCGCCGGATCGAGCAGCCGCACCAGCGCGCGGGCCAGGCGCGGGGCCATGGAGAAGGTGCGGTCGCTTTCCACCACCAGGTTCAGCTGGCGGATGCGCCCGGCCATGGCGCGCATCACGCCCGCCATCGATGACGGGTTGGCCAGCGCGGCGGCGACGAAGGCGGGGGCGGGGATCACCAGCACGGTGCTGGCCTCGGCGGCGCTGACCGTGGCGGTGCGCGGGCCGCTGTCGAGCATGGCAATCTCGCCCACCACGTCGCCCGGTGTGCAGTAGTTGAGGATGATCTCGCGCCCGTTCACGCTGACCATGGATATCTTCAGGCTGCCCGCCAGCAGGAACACCGCGAAATCGCCGTGTTCGTCACCCTGGTTGATGATGATCTCGCCCCGCTTCAGGGTGCGTTGCTTGGACGATCGCAGCAGTTGCGCCAGCGGTTCAGGCTCCAGCGCGCGCAGCAGCGCATCGGGCGCCAGCCGTTCGATCAGAGCATCGAGGTTTTCCATGGACTTGGCCTCCAGGTGGCCAGCCTAGGCGAGCAAGGCGGGCGAGACAATCACCATAGCCTGGCACCATGCAGGGGCAGGGCGATTAGCAGAAAATCAACCGTGTGTGACGGGCGTCACAGTCGCGAATCGCGGCTGGCGGTAAACCGGACACAACGAGGCCCTGGAGGCAGGGAACAACGGCAGCGGTAACCTCTCGCCGCCAGCCGTTGGACAGGGGGTAAGCGGGGGCATTGCACCAGCTTTCCAGGGTCTCGACCAGATTTCCGAGGCGACCCTGCGGGGGGCAAGACCCCTCGCTACCTCAGCCCCCGCCAGCAATGGCGGGGGCTTTTTTGGCGGCTTTCCTCGCTCAGCGCTGGCGGCCTTCCATCATCGCGATCAGCCGGTTGAAGCGATCGCCCGCCACGTGCACCACGTCGAGCAGGTGGTCGTCGAGTTCCTCCGACCGGCTGCCGCCCTGCCTGGCGGTGAGGCTGCGCAAGCGGTCGGACAGGAAGGCGGCCATGGCGCGATAGAAGCGGGCAGCGAAGCCCGTGTCGCGTGCCAGCGCCGCGTCGATGGCGGCGCGTGGGACTTGCAGCAGGCGCGTGGGTTCGGTGGCCACCACGTCGGTATCGGGCAGACGGCGTTCGACGAAGGACATTTCGCCCACCACGTCGCCCACGGCCAGCTGGGCCACCACCGGGCCGCGCGGCACCACCACCTCCATCGCCCCGCTGGTGAGGAAGGACAGCGCCGTCACCTCCTCGCCCGCGCGGATGCAGGCTTCGCCGGGTGCCAGGTCGCGCAGCTGTCCGGCCTTGGACAGGAAGACGATGTCCTCCTCGGCCAGGTCGCCCAGGATGTAGAGTGCCTTGCGCATCAGTGGTCCTTCATTTGCCGCCGCGCCAGCGCCGCATAGGCGCCGCCCAGGGCGATCAGTTCGTCATGCGTGCCTTGTTCGACCAGCCGCCCCTTTTCGAGCACGCAGATCATGTCGGCGTGGGCCACGGTCGACAGCCGGTGCGCGATGGTGACGCGGGTGGCGGGCAGCGCGTCGAGCGTGGCCGCCACCACCGCCTGGCTGCGGTTGTCGAGCGCGCTGGTCGCCTCGTCGAAGAACAGCATCTGCGGTTGGGCCACCAGCGCGCGGGCGATCAGGATACGCTGGCGCTGCCCGCCCGACAGCACCGCCGCGCCTTCGGTGATATTGGTGTGGATGCCCATGGGAAAGCCCGCCATGTCCTCGGCCAGGCCCGCCTCGGCAATCGCTTCTAGGCAGCGTTCCAGGCTGGCATCGTGCGGGCCGCGCACGTTCTCGATGATCGGCCCGGCGAACAGCGAGCTCGATTGCAGCACCACGCCGATCTGCGCGCGCACCAGCTGCGGGTCGAGCGCAGCGAAATCCTGCCCGTCGTAGAAGACGTGGCCGCTTTCGGGCGTTTCGAAGCCAAGCAGCAGCCGCAGCAGGGTGGACTTGCCCGAACCCGATGCGCCGACGATGGCGCAGTGCGCGCCCGCGGGAATGTCCAGCGTCACTCCATCCAGAATGGCCGGGCCGCCGGGGGTGTAGCGGAACACCGCATCGCGCAGCGATATCGCGCCGCGCAGCTTGCCGGGATTGCGGCGGCTGGCCTCGCTTTCGGGCTGCGCTTCGAGCAGGGGGCGTACGCGTTCGACTTGCGGCTGCGCGGAGAACAGGTCCACCAGCTGGGTCGACAGGCCCACCACCGCGCCCTGGAACACGCCGAAGGCGGCGAGGAAGGCGATGAAGCTGCCGGGCGACAGGTTATCCCGCGCCAGCCAGGCGACCGCACCGTACAGCGTCAACTGCGTCACCAGTTGCCAGCAATCGCGCAGGGCGGAAGAACAGGCGGTGATCAGCCCGGCGGAATATTCGAGGTCGCGCTCTTCGGCATAGCGGTGCGACCAGCGCGCCAGGGCGCGGTCCTCGGCAGCGGCGGTGCGCAGCTTGGCGACCGCGCCGATGGTTTCGTAGACCTGTTCGGCCAGTTGCCCGTCCACCGTGGCGGCGGCGCGGATCAGCGGCAATTGCAGCGCGCGTGTACCCAGCACGATCAGGATATAGATGGCGATCAGCCCGGTGGCGATCAGCGCCAGGCCCAGGTCGTACCAGGCCAGCACCCCGAAATAGACCACTGACAACACGGCTGACAGCCCGGCGCTGAGCGCGATGCCCAGCACCAGTTCGCGGATATGGTCGAAACCCTCGATCCGCTGGTTGATGTCGCCTGCCGAATAGTCACGGAAGAAGCCGGTGGGCAGCCGCAGCACGCGGTCGAACAGGCCAGAGGAAAAGCGCATGGCGCTCTTGCCCAGCAGCCGCGCGGTGGCGGCGGCGCGCAGGGCGGAGAGCAGGTAGGTCACCAGCGCCGCGAACAACAGCGCCACGCCGATGGCCACTAGCATGGCGGCATCGCCCGCCGGGGCCGCCTGCGACAGGATCACGCCGGTGGCGATCGGCACCAGCGTGCCGATCAGCGCCATGGCGGTGGCGGCAAGCAGGATCGCGCCCACTTCGCTGCGGTTGCCCGCCATAGCCAGCCGCAGCACCCGCCCGAAGCTGGCGAGCCGTTCGGGCAGGCGCGGGGCGAGCACGAAGGCATCGGTGAAATAGTCCTCCGGATCGGGGCCGAGGCCGTCGACGCGGTACTGCGCACCGCGCCAAAGGGCCGCCAGCACCGCGCCATCGGCTCGGCGGCGCAGCACCAGCGGCCCCTGGTCGTGCAGCGGCCAGGCCGCCCCCAGCGTAACCCGCCGGGCGGACATGCCGCCTCTCCGCGCGAGAACGGGCAGGGCGTCGAATTCGCTGCCGGGCAGGATATCGGGAGCATCCAGCCCCAGCGCCTGCGCGCACTGGCCCAGCGCAGAGGCAAGCCCGCCGCCTGCCGACCCTGCCTGCACCTGCGCGCGCTGGGCGAGCCGTTCGCGCTGCGCCCGGTCGCGCGCCGCGCGTTCATTGGCCAGCCGGTCCACCAGCGCGGCGTTGATCGTGGCCGGGTCATTGCCTTCGGCACCCAGCAGGTCGGCCCAGCGCGCGACCAGATCGGGGGCAATGGCGGCCAGCGGTTCGAGCGTCAGTTCCGCGCTCACCACCAGCACGAACTGCGCGCCGTCCGGCAAGGCCGGCAGCAGCGGATCGCCGGGACCGAGCCGCGCGACGAAATCCTGCGTTGTGCCGGTGCGCAGGTACAGCTCGGCGCTGCCGGTGGCCAGACGCGCCGGGCGGCTGTCGCTGGCCAGCGCAACGGGCTCGCCGGGCGGGAGGAGGATCGCGCCAGCCGCCACGTCAGGCTTCCACCAGCCGGGCGTAGCTGCCGCCCGATGCCATCAGCGCACCGTGGGTGCCGCGTTCGACCACCTGCCCCCGGTCGAGCACCACGATCTCGTCGCAGTCGCGGATGGTGGAGAGGCGATGAGCGATCACGATCGCGGTCAGCCCGCGCCGCCGGATCGCCTCCATCACCCGCTGTTCGGTGACGGGATCGAGCGCGCTGGTGGCTTCGTCGAGGATGATAATCGCCGGATCGCTGGCCAGCGCGCGGGCGATCTCCAGCCGCTGCCGCTCACCGCCGGAAATGTTGGTGGCGCCGGGTGCCAGCACGGCATCCAGCCCGCCCGGCCAGCTGGCGATGGCCTGGTCTATCGCCGCATCGCGCGCCGCGCGCAGTAGGGCATCGTCTTCGATCGAGCTGTCCCACAGCGTCAGGTTGTCGCGCACCGTGCCGGCAAACAGGGCAATGTCCTGTCGCACATAGGCCAGCCGTGCGGCGAGCATGTCGCGCGGCCAGTCCTCCCGCGCGCGGCCACCCACCAGCACCGCACCGTCGCGCAGCGGCACCAGCCCGCCGATCATCTTGCCCACGGTCGACTTGCCCGAACCCGACGCCCCCACCAGCGCCACCCGCCGCCCCGGCGCGATGGAAAGCGAGAGCCGGTCTATCAGCGGCGGATCGAGCGGGTTGTAGCCGAAGCTGGCTTCCACCAGGTCCACCGCGCCGCCGGGCAGGCCATCGGGGTAGGGGCCTTCGCGCGGCACCATGGCCGGGTCAGGCGCCTGTTCCAGCGTGTCGTCCAGCCGGTTGAGGAAGGTGCGCAACTGCTGCAATTCCGCGCCGAAACCCGCCAGCGCGGTGACTGGCGCGGCAAAGGCCATGGCCAGCGACTGGTAAGCCACCATCTGCCCTAGCGTGAACTGCCCGCGCATCACCAGCCAGCCGCCTCCCACCAGGGTCAGCAGCACCACCAGGCTGGTGATCAGTGCGGGGATCGGCTGCGTCCAGGCGCGCACCGCGGCCACTTCCTGCGTGGCGTTAAGCGCGCTGGCCTTCAGCCCGGTCCAGCGGGTGAACAGCATGGCCTCGCTGCCCGATGCCTTGAACGTCTCAATATCCTTGAGGCCCGAAATGCGCGCGCCCGCCATCTTGCCCTGGTCGAGCGAAAGCTTGCGGAACTTCTCCGACACCAGCCGCGTGCTCAGCACCAGCGCAAGGGCATTGGCCACGGCCAGCAGCACCACACCCATGGTCAGCCACATGCTGAACAGCAGCAGCACCACCAGGTAGAACGCGGCCAGCAGCAGGTTGATCGCCGCCCCGATCAACTGGCCTGACAGCAGCTGCGCCAGCCCTTCGTTCAGGCGGATGCGGTCCGCGATCTCGCCGGTGAAGCGTTGTTCGAAGAAGGCGATCGGCAGGCGCAGCATGTGCGCGAACAGGTCCTGCCCGCTGCGCAGCCGCATGGCGCCGCCCAGTCGCGCCAGCATCACCTGCTGCGGCACCATCAGCAGCAGCCGCAGCAAGGCAGTGGCGGCCATGCCGCCCAGCAGCGGCCACAGCCAGCCGTCAAGCCCGCGCACCAGTACATAGTCGACGAAGATCTGCCCGAAGAACGGCACCAGGATTCCCGGCACCACCAGCGCCAGGCTGGCCAGGAAGACGTAGAGCAGCGCCTGCCGGAACGGTGCGATCCGCGCACGCAGCGAAGCGAAGACCGAGGGGCGATCGTCGCGCCGCTCGAAATCAGGCCCCGGCGTAAAACCCAGCGCCACCCCGGTGAAGCTGCGCGAGAATTCCTCCTGGCTTTCGCTGCGGTGGCCGTGTGCGGGATCGTTGATCAGCACCCGGTCCTTGCGGAAGCCTTCGATCACCACGAAGTGGTTGAAGTTGACGAAGGCGATCAGCGGAAAGCCGATCTCCTCCAGCGCCTCGGGCTCGGCCTTCATGCCCACCGCTTCCATGCCCAGCGCCCGCCCTGCCTTCACCAGGCTGCTGGCCTTGGCGCCATCGCGCGAGACGCCGCACAGCGCGCGCAGTTCCTCCAGCGGGATGAAGCGGCCGTGGTAAGCCAGCACCATGCCCAGCGAGGCCGCGCCGCATTCGGCCGCCTCCATTTGCAGGATCGTGGGAGTGCGGGCGACCGTCACACCAAAGCTTACCGGGCGCGCCCGAAGATCCCCGGCAGGAGGACTTCGAGAAAGGGGCGGCGTTCCAGCACCACGGTGCCGGAAAGCGGCGTGCCGCGGGTGATCGGCCAGCCCGGCCCTTCAGAGCTGGACCAGGCGAAGCCGCTGGCACTGCCGGGCGCGCTTTCCAGCCGCACGCGCACCTGCAAGGGCGATCCGCTGGCGGCCAGCTCTGCGGCCAGCTGATCGTTGCGCAGCACCCGCACCATGGCCTCGCGACTGGCGGGGTAGGGGGCCACTTCGATCACTTCGCCGCGGATGAAACCGTAGATCTCGCGTTCCGCCGTGGTGGGAACCACTTCCACCGCCATGCCGGGTTCGATCCGCTTGCCGCTGGCGGGCGGGGCGTAGAAGACTGCCTCCACGCCGCCTTGTGCGCGTTCGGTGGAGCTGCGCGGGTCGATCACCGCGACCACCTCGCCCGCGCCGATCACGTCGCCCTGGGCCGCGCGCAGCTCCACCAGTTCACCGCTGATCGGGGCCACGATCACTTCCTCGTCACCGGCCTGCGCCACCAGCTGGGCCAGCGCGCGCCGCGCCTCTGCCACCTGCTGCGATTCGGCCAGCCGCGCGGTGCGCCGGTCGTTGCCGCGCTGGGCCACGGCCACCTGCTGATCCAGCCGCTGCTGTTCGAGCTGGCGCAGCTGGGTGCGCAGTTCGTCGGCCAGGGCGGTGACGCCGGCCAGTTCCTCGCGGGTGGCGGCGTTCTGGTCCACCAGGCGGCGGATATTGGCCACCGTCTCCTCGCGCGCGGCCAGCTGGCGGCGCACTTCGGCCATGCGGGTGACAAGATTGGCGGCGAGCGCGCGTTCGGAGCTGCCAATGCTGCCTTCGTTGGCGCGGAACACCTGTTCGGCCTCGCCCGCGCGCCGCTCGGCATCGGCCAGCGCGGCCTGGGCCTCGGCAATGTCGCGATCGCGGGTGCGGCGGGAAAGCCGGGCGACGACTTCGCCTGCCTCCACCTGCGTGCCGGGCGCCACGGCCAGTTCCACCACGCGGCCTTCGTACTGCGAGGAAACCTCGGCAATCCCGGCGGAATCGATCAGGATGCCCTGCGCCTGCGTTTCGATGGGAACGCGCACGATCAGGCCCCAGACCAGCGCGAACAGGATAACCGCGCCGCCCAGGCCAAGGAACAGCCACATGGCGGGGCGGACAAGGCGCAGCGGCTGATCCAGCCGGTCCGGGCTGGCCATGGCCTCCATCGCCTCGCGCCTGAAAATGTCCCTCGCCATCTTGACCGGGCACCCCCTAAATGCCTGCAATATCAGTCACGCCGAACCGGCACATTTGTCAAGCAATGCAGCCGGTAGGACGCGGCATGGTGGTGCCGCTGGCGAAGGTCCGGTGGCAGCGGTGATGGCGCGTCCCGGCGGCTCAGATCGACGGGGTGCCGCCGCCGCTGGTGATGGTCTTGACGCCGGACAGGTTCTTTTCGGTTTCACCGATGAACTTGCTGGCGGTTGGCGCAATGCCCTCGTGCGTCAGCGTCAGGCTTTCGATCGCCACCGCATTTCCCGCGCCCTGCACCATGTCGAGATCGCTTTCGCTCAGCGTGGCTGGCTTGGTCCGCTTCCTGGTCATCGCGGTTCTCCTTCGCTCAGACGTTGGGCGACCCGCCGGCGGTGCTCGAAAAGCCATCTGCCGCATCGGCCTGCTTGGCGAGCTTCTTGAGTGCGGTGATGTTGTCCTGCTCGATGTAGGGCAGGATGCCGCCGGCAATGTCATCCAGTTGGCCCTCGCTCAGCGGGGCCGCTTGCTTGTCCTTGCTCATGCTTGCTGCTCCTTCGTTGGACGGCTGGCCCCGTCACACGGGTTCACGACTGGCGACCGGGCCGCCAGCAGCCGATCAGGTGCCTGCGCCAGCCTAGTACTTGATGCTGACGGTGTTGCTGGTGCCGTCGGTGATGGTGTTGCTGGTGCCATCGGTGATCGAGCTGGTGGTGGTGCGGGCCGCCGCTTCGCGCACCTTCTGCACGGCGGGCAGCAGCAGGCCGCCATTGGCCTGGTCCAGCTCGGCCTCGTTCAGTTCGATCGCGGTCTTCTTGTCCTTGGTCATCGTTTCACTCCTCCTGGTTTAGGTGAAACCCGTTTAGACCCTGTTGCGCCCCGTTTCCGTGACGCGGATCACAATGCGACCAGATGTCCCGCTTCTCGCTGCGAATCAGTCGGGGCTGGGGCCATTATTGGGCAGATCGCCCGCCAGTGCCAGATGCAGGGCCACGCGGTTGTCGAGCTTGGCGCGGGCGGCAGACAGCGTGGCGCTGCGGGCGGCCAGCGCGCGCTGCTGGCTTTCCAGCACGTTGTCGAACGCCTCTATCCCCGCCTGGTAGCGCAGGGTGGAAACTGTCACCGCCTGTTCCGCCGCCTCGGCAGAGCGGGCAAAGGCGGTGTGGCGCGCGGCGATGTCGGGGGTGACGGCCAGCGCGGTTTCCACCTCCAGCAGCGCCTGCAACACCGTGTCGCCATAGCGGGCGATGGCCTCGTCCCGCTCACCCTGCCGCTGGTCGAGCCGGGCGCGCAGGCGGCCTCCTTCGAACACGGGTTGCAGCAAGCGCCCCGCCACCGACCAGAAGCCCAGGCCATTGTCGAACAGGCCCGCCAAGCCCCCCGCCGTGCCGCCGGTGGAACCGTTCAGCACCAGTTGCGGCAGGAACTCGGCCCGCGCGGCATCGACGCGGTATCCCGCCGATTCCACCCCCAGCGCGGCGGAACGCACGTCGGGCCGTCGCGCCAGCAGCTGGGCGGGCAGGCCGGTGGCGGGCAGCGGCGGGAGATCGGGCAGCACATCGGCGGTGATCCCCTCTCCCGCCGGGTAATCGCCCAGCAGCACGTCCAACTGGCGCACCAGCCGGGTATAGTCCTCCTGCCGGAAGGCGAGGCCAGCCTGCGCGCTTTCCCGGTCGGCGATCACCAGCGCATTGTAGTTCTGCGGCACCAGCCCGGCCTGGGTGCGCAGGCCGATCTGGCGGATCAGCTCGTCATAGGTTTCCAGCACGCGGGTGGAGAGCGCGATCTGCTCGCGCGCTTCGATCACCGCGAAATAGGTGCGCGCAGTCTCCGCGGCGACCAACTGGCGCAAGGCGGCAAGATCGGCTTCGCTGGCCAGCGCATCGGTGCGCGCACCGCGTGCCTGTGCGCCGATGCGGCCCCACAGATCCACCTCCCACGATACGTCCACCGCCAGTTCGGCAAGGTCACGGCCTTGCGCGGGGCCTTCCACCCCGCTTTCGCTGGCGTCGAGCCGGGCCGCCAGCGAGGGATAGCGGTCCGCGCCCGCTTGCCGCGCCAGCGCGCGCGCCTGCGCCAGCCGGGCGGCAGCGGCGTCGATCGACGGATTGTTCGCCAGCGCCCGATCCACCAGCGCATCGAGCTGCGGATCGCCAAAGCTGGTCCACCAGCGCGATTCGACCTCGCCCGGCAGGCTGCCGCCCACGAAGCCATCGGGCAGCGGCGGCACGGCGGATGCGATCGGAGTTTGCAAGGCCGGGGCGCAGGCCGCCAAGGCGAGCAGTCCCGCCAGTGCGGCGGCTGGTCGCAGCCGCGCCGTTCCCCTTGCCTTGCCCATTCCCATGGGAGCCGCTTTCGGGCAAAATGTCCCGCAGGGCAATCGTTTGGCGTTTGCCTGGCAATAATATGATCGTCCGCCTTGTGACGGGGATCACATCGGGTCGCACCGCGAATCGCTATGGATTGTGGACCAACCAGCAAAGGAATGGACCGATGAGCAAGAAAGACCCGAAGAAGACCGCCAGCGTGCAGCTGGACGAGAACGATCTGGATCAGGCGGTGGGTGGCCTCACCACTTCGTACAAGCTCGACAGTGCCGTGCTGGGCGATGGCTCGGTGAAGCCGACCACCACCACGCTCAACACCACCACGCTCAACACCACGACGGTGAAGCTGGATCCGGCGACCACCACGGTCTTCAAGTACTGACAGACTGCAAGGCCGGTGCCGCCACGCGCGGTGCCGGTGCCTGCATAGGGGGGGCAAAATGGGCACCGCTTTCGCGGAGATCGACGGCTATGTGTCCGAGACGGTCTACCCCAGTTCGTATCATGATACGCTGAACCCGGCCTGGACCGATGAGTGCCTGCTGCGCGAGGGGGTAAAGCCGCCGCGCCTTGCACCCGGTGCGGAATCGCACCCCTTCACCCTGCTCGACCTGGGATGCGGTGATGGGCTGGGGATGCTGCTGCTGGCCGCCACTCATCCCGACAGCCATTTCATCGGCGTAGACGTGATGCCAGAGCACATCGACGCCGCCCGCCAGTCGGCCGAACGGCTGGGGCTGACGAATGCCACGTTCCACGCAATCGACTTCGGCCAGGCGCTGGAGCGCGACGATCTGGGCGCCGACTACATCATCGTGCAGGGCGTGCTGAGCTGGGTGGGGGCCACGGCGCGCGAGCAGCTGATGGCGCTGATCGGCAAGAGCCTGCGGCCCGGCGGGGTCGCCTCGATCGGCTACAACGCGCAGCCCGGCTGGCTGGGGATGCTGTCGTTCCAGCGGCTGTTGCGGCAGATCGCCCTGACCGGGCAGGGCGCCACCTACGAACGGTTCGAATTCGCGCTGGAGGAAATCCGGCGGATGCTGCCCCTGGGCCTGCGTTCGATCGGGCCGGAACAGCTGGCGATGATCGACAGCCACCGCGCCCTGCTGCCCGCCAAGTACTTCGCGCACGAATACCTGCACGAAAGCTGGGAACCGCAATGGTCGCCCACGGTGATCGGGCAGGCCGCGCGGCACGGGCTTTCCTTCGTGCGCTCGGCCCGGCCCGAACGCCTGCGCGAGGATTTCATTCTGCGTCGGGCGCAGCGCGAGGAACTGGCGCAGGTGGCCGACCCGGTGCTGCACGAATTGCTGGTGGATCATTTCACCGCGTGCAGCTTCCGCACCGACATCTACATGAAGGGCGACCCGGTGCGGCTGGACGAAGCTGCCAGCGAGGCAGGGCGGCTGGCTCGCCCGTGGATGCGGCGGCCGGGGCGCGAGGACCAGCCCTTCGAACTGGCAACCCCGGCAGGAACCATCCGCTTCGACAATCCCGCCGCGCGGCTGGTGTGGGACGCCATGGCCCAAGGCCCGGTGACGCCGGGTGAAGTGGTGGCGGCCAGCGAGGAATTCGACGCGGTCGACATTCTCAACGTGCTCGACGCGCTGGCTATGCGGCACGCGGTCCCGGTGGAACCGGCTTGCCCGCGCCGCGATGCGGCCCGGATCGACGCCCTGCTGGATGGTGCCGGGGGCGAAGGACGCCTGATCAATGCGTGGATGACGGCCTGGGGGCCGCTGCGCCAGGGCTAGGCCGAGGGGCTAGTCCGGCGGCAGCAGCACGTTCCGCTGGGCCTGCACGATCGCGGCCAGCCAGCGTCGCCCCTCGACGATCCGCGCCAGCTTGTGCGTGTCCCGGTGAGTCACGATCCAGAACGTGCGTTCGATCCGGCGTTCGGGCAGGATCGCGTGCAGGCGGCGGTCGGCATCGGCAATGAAGCAGGGCAGCACGCCCACGCCAGCACCTGCCGCCACCATCCGGTGCTGGGCATTGATGCTGGACGAGCGGATGTGGCCCGACAGGCCGGAATGAAAATCGTCGAGGTAGTTGAGTTCGGGGGCATAGAGCAGGTCGGGCACATAGCTGACCAGGCGATGGTCCCTGGCCAGTTCCGCCGCAGACCGGGGCTCGCCATGGCGGGCGAGGTAATCGGCGCTGGCATAGAGCTTCAGCCGGTAATCCGACAGCTTGCGGCAGATCACCGGCCCGGCCTTGGGCCGCGACAGCATCACGGCAATGTCCGCTTCGCGCCGCGAGGGGCTGAGGAAGCCGCTGGATGCCACCAGTTCCAGCGTCAGCTGCGGATGCCGTTCGGCCAGGTCGGCCATGCGGGGGGCGAGGAACTGGCTGCCGAAGCCTTCCGAAACGCTCAGCCGCAGGGTGCCGGACAGGCCCTGTTCGGGGGTCCGTTCATCCTCGATCTGGCGCGCGATGTGTTCCATCGGTTCGGCGCGCGCCAGGAGGTCTTCGCCCGCTTCGGTCAGCACCTGCCCTTCGCGCGTGCGTTCGAACAGGCGGCGTTCGAGGTTTTCCTCCAGTCTCTTGAGCCGCCTGCCGAGCGTGGTGGGGTCCATCTTCAGGGCCCTGGCGGCACGGCCGATCTGGCCGTGGCGGGCAACGGCCAGAAAAACCCGCAGATCGTTCCAGTTCAGATCCTGCATAATTGCAGGTTCTACCTGCGATATTTGCCCTTGTCTGCAAATTTGCTGAGTGACATCAGGCTGGGCGACTCCATTCGAACAAGGGCCTGTCCATGCGCACAATCGACCACTTCCTCGCCGGCGGCGTGACCGCGCCCGCCGTCCGAACGCACAAGGTGTGGAACCCCTCGACCGGCGAAGTGCAGGCCGAAGTGGCGCTGGGCGATGCCGCGCTGCTCGATCTGGCGGTGGAGAACGCGAAGAAGGTACAGCCCGCCTGGGCGGCCACCAATCCGCAGCGCCGCGCGCGGGTGATGTTCGAGTTCAAGCGGCTGGTGGAAGCCAACAAGCAGCAACTGGCCGAGCTGCTGGCCAGCGAACACGGCAAGGTGGTGGACGATGCCCATGGCGATGTGCAGCGCGGGCTGGAGGTGATCG
>JAGREI010000329.1 GCA_020446625.1 Erythrobacter sp. | reverse complement strand
CGCCGGCCGCACCGATGCCGGCGTCCACGCCCTCGGCCAGGTCGCGCACCTCGACCTTGCCCGCGACTGGCCCGCCGATACCGTCCGCGACGCGGTCAATGCGCACCTTCGCCCGGCGCCGGTCGCGGTCCTCTCCGCCGAACGGGTGGCCGACGATTTCGACGCCCGCTTCTCGGCAGTGAAGCGGCACTACCTCTACCGCATCCTCGACCGACGCCCCCCCGCCGTGCTCGACGCCGGCCGCGTCTGGCACGTCCCCGCACGCCTCGACGCACGGGCAATGCACGACGCCGCCCAAGCCCTCGTCGGCCAGCACGACTTCACCACGTTTCGCGCCGCCGAATGCCAGTCCCGGTCGCCGGTGAAGACGCTCGACCGGCTCGACGTCAGCCGCGAAGGCGATGCGGTGCTGGTGCGCGCGGCGGCGCGCAGTTTCCTGCACCACCAGGTGCGCTCCATGGTCGGCACGCTGGCGCTGGTGGGCCACGGCCAGTGGCGCGTGGAGCAGGTGGCAGAGGCACTGGCGGCCAGGGATCGCGCCGCGCTGGGCCTCAACGCCCCGCCAGAGGGTTTGTATTTCGTCGCCGCGCGCTATCCTGACGAGGAAGAGGAGAACCAAGCATGACCCAGACCGGCCGCCAACTGATGTCCACGCTCGCTGCCGACGGCAGGCTGACGCTGGAATTGCAGACCCGCGAATTTGCCGATCCCACCGGCAACCAGGTGCTGGTGCGGATGGAAGCCGCGCCGATCAATCCCAGCGACCTGGCGCTGATGACCATGGCGGCAGACCTCGCCAATGCCGAATACGCGCCGGGCAAGGTGGTGGCGCAGCTGCACCCGCAATTCGCTGCCGCGCAGGCCGCGCGCCATGGCAAGCCGCAGCCGGTGGGCAACGAGGGTGCGGGCGTGGTGATCGCTGCGGGCGAAGGACCGATGGCGCAGGCGCTGCTGGGCCAGCGCGTGGCCTGCGTGCCGGGCAATGCCTATTCCGAATATGCGCTGGCCGACGCGATGATGTGCATCCCCCTGGGCGATTACACTTGCGAACAGGGTGCAAGTTCCTTCGTCAACCCCATGACCGCGCTGGGTTTTGTCGAGACTACCAAGCGCGAGGGGCGCCAGTCGCTGGTCCATGCCGCTGCCGCCAGCAACCTGGGCCAGATGCTGGGCCGCATCTGCCAGGAAGACGGCGTGGCGCTGGTCAACATTGTCCGCAAGGACGAACAGGCCGAACTGCTGCGCGGCCAGGGCGAAGCTTTCGTGGTCAATTCCAGCCACGCCGATTTCGAAGCGCAGCTGTCGGCGGCGATTGCCGAAACCGATGCCTTCCTCGGCTTCGATCCCATCGGCGGCGGCACCATGACCGACACCTGCCTGCGCGCGATGGAGCGCGTCGCGGCGAGCCGGATGACCGACTATTTCCGCTACGGGTCGAGCGAACCCAAGAAGATGTACATCTATGGCCGGCTGGACATGAGCCCCACGATCCTGACGCCCAGCTATGGCTTCAGCTTCACCGTGGCGGGCTGGCTGCTGATGCCGTTCCTGGCCAGCTGCGACATGGCCACGCTGATGGCGCTGCGCAGCCGCGTGGTGGCGGGCCTGACCACCACCTTCGCCAGCCATTACAAGACCCGCGTCTCGCTGGAGGAAATGCTGACCAGGGATGCGATGATGGACTACGCCCAGATGGCGACGGGGGAGAAGTACCTGGTTACGCCCTGGGGCTAGGCCCTAGGGCCCCTGCCCGCTGGAATTGCGGATCTCGTCTTCCACCTTCTGGCGGATCGCCTGTTCGTCGACGTCGACCGACAGGCCGCCGTCGCGCACGCCCACTGCCACCGGCACCCCGCCCACATCGGTGGTCAGAACCGGCTGGCCGTTGCGCATGACGATGCGGCCGTTCTCGCCCAGCGGGATATCCTCCAGCTTGGGGACGTCCATCGGCTCCACCGGGCCGCTGGGATCGGGCGTGGGCGTGGGGCGCGGCGGAGCGGCCTGGGCGCCCAGCGCGGCCTGCATGAAATCGCGCCAGATGCGCGCCGGGGTGCCGCCGCCGGAAACGCCGTTCAGCGGGGAATTGTCGTCGTTGCCGACCCACACGCCCACCACCAGCCGGTTCTCGCCCTCGCCGGCATAGCCCACGAACAACGCGTCGCGGTTGTCCTGCGTGGTGCCGGTCTTGCCGTAGTTGGCGATGGCCAGCGTGGCCGCGCGCCCGGTGCCGTGGTTGATCGCACCGCGCAGCATTTCCTCGATCGCCCGGTGATCGCCCGAGGACAGGCTGCCCTGCCCGCTCCACAACCAGTCCCACCAGCTTTCCTCCTCCTCGACGAAGGCGTGCGGGTGGACGGGGAAGCTGTTGCCCGCCACGCCCGCATAGGCGGCGGTGAGTTCCATCAGCGACATGGTCGACGTACCCAGCGCCAGGCTGGGATCGCCTTCGGGCAAGGCCGAGGTGACGCCCAGCTCGCGCGCGGTCTCGATCACGTTCTGGCTGCCCACCTCGTTCAGCAGCCGCACCGCGGCCACGTTGGAGCTTTGCGCGAAGGCATCGCGCAGGGTGATGGTGTCCGAATAATGCCCGCCCGAATTGCGCGGCTGGTAAGATCCCTGGGTGAACTCGGTATTGGCGATCAGGTCGTCCGGGCTCCAGCCTTCGCGCAGCGCGGCGAGGTAGACGAACAGCTTGAAGGTGGATCCCGGCTGGCGCTGCGCCTGGGTGGCGCGGTTGAAAGGGGTTTCGGCGTAGTCGGTGCCGCCGATCATCGCCACCACCTCGCCATTGGGGCGCATGGCCACCAGCGCCACCTGTGCGCCGTGCAGCGGCGCGCGCTCCACCGCGCGGCGAGCGGCGGTCTGGAGGCGGCTGTCGAGCGTGGTGGTGATCGTCTGGCTGGAATAGGAATTGCCGGTCAGCTGCCGCGCGGCGGGCAGCGCCCAGTCGGCAAAATAGGTGCCGGTGGGCAAGGTTTCGCGTTCGCGCACGTCCAGCGCCGGCACCGGCATGGCGTCGGCTTCCTCCTGGGTGATGTAGCCCGCCGCCACCATGGCATCCTTCACCATCTGGAACCGCGCGGCGGCCAGGTCCGGGTTGCGCGTGGGGGCCAGGCGGCTGGGTGCCTGCAACAGCCCCGCCAGCATGGCCGCCTGTTCGGGCCGCAGGTTCTCCGGCTGGCGGTAGAAATAGTGCAAGCTGGCGGCGCGCAGGCCGTACATGTTGTCCCCGAAATAGGCGTTGGACAGGTAGCGTTCGAGGATCTCGTCCTTGGTCAGCCATGCCTCCAGCCAGAAGGCGATCAGCATCTCGCGCGCCTTGCGCGTCAGCGTCTGTTCGGGCGTGAGGAAGGTGAACTTGGCCAGCTGCTGGGTGATGGTGGAACCACCGCCCACGCCCAGGAACGCCGCCCGCGCCACCCCGCGCGGGTCCACGCCCCAGTGATCGTAGAAGCGCCGGTCTTCGATGGCGAGGAAGGCCTGCACCACGTGCGGCGGCAGGTCGGCCACGGCCACCGGTTCATCCACCACCGCACCGTTGCGGGCGATGGGGGTGCCATCGGCGGCCAGCAGGGTGATCTGCGGCGGCGCGATCGGCTCCAGGCTCTTGGACAGCGGCGCGGTGATCGCCAGCCAGCCCACCAGCACGATGAACAGGCCGATCATGCTGGCAAACATGCGAATCGCCCACCACCAGCGCGAGCGGCCGCGCACGCGTTCGGGCAGGAAGCGCCGCCAGCCCCCGGCATAGCGCGCGGGATCGTAGCGGCGCGGCGGCTGTTCCTGCCCCTGGTCGGCATCGTCGAGATCCGACAGCGGCGTCCACGGCGCATTTTCCAGCGCCAGGCTCACTTCGCCCGGCGCCCAGCGCCCATCATTCCCGTCAGACCTGCCACGCAACCAGTTCATCATTAGCTGTCTTATACCATTAACACAGTGATAGCGAGAGCCTTTGCGCGGCGGCGGATTGGATAAAGTCAACTTCTTGGGATGACGCGCGCCATGATAACTGGCATTACCTAGCTGAACAGGGCCATAAGGCTTGGAGAGGATGATGAAGAAATTTCTCGCGCTCGCGCTGGTCGCGAGCCTGGGCATGGCGGTGCCTTCGGCGCAGGCGCACCATTCCTTCGCCATGTTCGATCGCACGCGGGAGGTGACCATCACCGGCACCGTGCGGCAGTTCCAGTGGTCCAACCCCCATGCCTATATCCAGCTGGCGGTGCCCAATCCGCAAGGCGGCGGGGCCACCGAATGGAGCCTGGAGATGGGCTCGCCCATGTACCTCTATTCGCGCGGCTGGCGTCCGCGCACGCTGCGCCCCGGCATGGAAGTGCGCGTGCGGCTGAACCCGCTGCGCAACGGCGCCAACGGCGGCGTGGTGCTGGAAGTGCTCGACATGCAGGGCAACTCGCTGGGAACCAACCAGGTGGGAGCGCCGCAGTGAAGGCCGCCGCGCTGGCGCTTGCCATGGCGCTGGGCCTGCCTTCCGCACCTGCCATGGCGCAGGACGAGGCGCCCAGCCGCGCAGAACAGTTCGCGCAGCTGCCCTATTTTCCCGGCTACTGGGTGTCGCTGGGGCAGGAAGGCACCACGATCACCGGCCTCGCCCCCGCGCTTACCGACAATCCCAATGTCGACATCAACGCCATCATGCCCTTGCGCGCCAACCTGGCGGCGTGGAACGAGGAAGGGCAGCGGCGCGTGGCCGAAGTGCGCGCGGCGGCAGGCGGGCGCAAGGCGCTGGGCTGGGGCTTCCCGATGATGATGAACTGCGCCACGCCGTTCCAGATCCTGATCACGCCCGAGGAAGTGCTGATCTCCAACGCCTATAACGAAACGCGGCACATCTACACCGATGGCCGCCCCATGCCTGACGAGCTGGACATGTGGCCCACCACCTGGGGCACATCGGTGGGCCACTGGGAAGGCAATGTGCTGGTGATCGAGACGGCGATGGTGAAGGATCCGTCGCTGTTCTTCCACGGCGCCCCGCCCTTTTCGGAGGAAGCGCGCTATGTCGAACGCATCCACATCGACGGCGACCGGCTGATCTCCGAATTCACCGTGACAGATCCGGTGACGCTGAACGAGCCCTATCACGCCACCGTCACCTACGTCCGCGACCAGGGCTTCGACCGGATGATCCAGGTCGACTGGGACAATGATCGCACCGGCAACGACGGCGAATTCAACACCATCGAAGCAACGGCAGTAGGGGACTGACGATGACATTGCGGACCACGATCCTGGCGCTGGCGCTGGCCAGTGCTCTCGCAACACCTGCCATGGCGCGAGACTTGCTGGCGGGCGAAGTTGACACCGAAATTCCCGCGATCCCCGGCGTGGTGGGCGAGGATGCCGATTGGGACATCGCCTGGATGGGACCGATGGCGGCCGACGGCATGGCCACCGCGCCTGATGGCCGCCTGCTGTTCGCGCAGGAACAGTCGAACGCGATCTGGGCGCTGTGGCCTGACGGGCAGAGCTTCGTCGAAGTGCCTTATGTGCTGGGCGCGGGCGCAGTCTCGGTCGACGGCCAGGGCCGGATGATCGCGGTGGAGCGGGCGTGCAGCGATCCGGGCCTTTCCGCGATGACCTGCAACAAGGTCAGCGCCGTGGTGCTGCTCAGCCCGGCGCGCACGGTGATCGCAGACCACCAGGCCGACGGCAGCCCTCTCGGCCGCCTCAACGACGTGCAGGCCGATGGCCACGGCGGGGCATGGTTCACCGAAGGCGCGCTGTGGCACACCGATGCCGCAGGCAATGTCAGCCGCGTGGCAGAGGCGGAGAACTTCACCAACGGCCTGGTGCTCAGCCCCGATGGCCGCACCCTCTATGTGACTGACCGCATGGCGATTCTCGCCTTCGACGTGGGTGCGGACGCCAGCCTGTCGAACCGCCGGACCTTCGCCACGCTGGGCGATACCCAGGGCTTCGGCGGCGACGGCATGACGGTGGATGCGGACGGGCGGCTCTATGTCACGGGTGACGCGGGGGTCTACGTCTACGCTCCCGATGGCGCGCAGCTGGGGGTGATCCCGGTGCCGCGCCGTTCGATCACGCTGGCCTTTGCCGGGCCGGATCGCCGCACGCTTCTGGTCGGCGCGCTGGGCGCGGTTACACCTGCGGGAGAGGCATGGGTGCCTGCCGAAGGCGTGCGCAACATCGCGATGACGATCTACGCCATCCCCACGCTGGCGGCGGGGGTGCGATAGGCCGCCCCGCCCGCATCACTCACCCAGCGCAGTATCCTCCACGGTGCCAGCCGGGCGGCCGAAGTTCTCGCCAAAGAAGTCGCCCGCGTGCCACAGCGGGCGCTGGTCCATGTTGGCCACGTTGCGGGCGATCAGGTACATCACCCCGGTAAAGCGATAGAGCGCCTGGCGATCGACCAGCCCCGCCTCGTCGCTGGGTTCGTGGTAGTTGTTCTCGTAGATCAGGCCCTGCGCTTCCTCGCCGCCATTGCCGAAGCCCAGGTCCAGATAGACCGCCGGCACGCCCGCCTTGACGTAGGAATACTGGTCCGACCGGGCGAAGAAGCCCTGCTCGGGCTGCGGATCGGGGCTGATCGCCAGCCCGTATTCCTCCACCGCCGACTGCACCGCCGGAAACAGCGTCGATCGTTCCGCGCCGAAGGCCACCACGTCGGTGAATTCGTAGGTGATCACCGGCATGTCGAGGTTCACGTTGGCCACCACCTGCGCGGCGGGAACCGTGGGATGGCTGGCGTTGTAGCTGGAGCCGATCAGCCCTTCCTCCTCCGCGGTCAGCCCGATCACCAGCACCGAACGGCGCGGCCTTTCCAGCGTCATCAGCCGCGCCACTTCCAGCATCGAGGTAACGCCCACGGCATTGTCCAGAGCGCCATTGTAGATCTCGTCGTCGCCTTCCTCCTCGGTGGGCTGGATGCCCACGTGGTCGAGGTGCGCGGTCAGCACCACGTACTGGTCGGCCAGCGCGGGATCGCTGCCGGGGATCATGCCGATCACGTTGGGCGTGTCGATATCCTCGAACTCGCTGGCGAACTGGACGGTGGCGCTGCGTCCCAGCGCGAAGCTGGGCAACTGGGCCGCCTCGGTGGCTTCGGCGGCCACCAGGTCGTCGTAATCGAACGGCAGCCCGTCCATCAGCTGGCGACCGAGGTCGGGCGACAGGTAACCCGTCGCCAGCAGGGTGGACCCGCTGGCATTGGCTTGCCCGTCCGGCCCCACCCAGGTCATCGAACTGCCGTGCGAGGTAACCTCGACCAGCCGGTTCCAGTCGTAGACCTGGCCCAGCCGCGGGGTGTGCAGCAGCAGCAGGCCCACCGCCCCGCGTTCGGACACGCGGCGGGCGAGCGTGGAGCGGTAATGCGCGGCCTGTTCGCCGTTGATGTCGGCCGGGCCGCCGTAGACACGGATCGCGATGGCGCCTTGCAGGTCGACGCCCGCGAAGTCGTCGCGCCCCGGAATATCCAGGCCATAGCCGATGAACACCAGCGGCGCCTCGAAGCTGCCGCTCTGCACGCTGGGGCCGCCGGAGAGCACGAAGTCCTGCCCGAATTGCAGATCGCCCAGCCCGCCGATGGCCAGCGTGTTGCCCGTCTCGGCGCGTTCGAAGCGGCGCATCGGCACGCGCTGGAAATAGGTGCCATTGCCGCCTGCCGGTTCCAGCCCCACGGCGGCCATGCGCCCGGCGACGTAGCCCGCCGCCCGTTCATGCCCGCGCGTGCCCGCCTCGCGCCCTTCCATGTCGTCGGCCGACAGGATGGTGAGGTCGCGTTCGAGCATGGCCTGGTCCACATCCACCTGCGCCATGGCGGGGGCGGTCAGGGTGGTCAGGGCGAACGAAAGCACCGCAGGCAGCGCGGCGAAAGGAAGGCGATTCGGCAAGACAGGTTCCCGTTGCAGTTGCAACTATCCTGCTACCCGTTCACTTGCCCCGCGCAAGCGCCGGGTCGACTAACCGCCGACTTTTTCGCGCTTTACGCCTTGCCGACCACGCTTTCGGGCAGGTCTTCCCCGAACACGCGCTGGTAGTATTCGGCCACCAGCATCCGTTCGGCCTCGTCGCACTTGTTGAGGAA
>JAGREI010000328.1 GCA_020446625.1 Erythrobacter sp. | reverse complement strand
GGCGATTGGCGAGCACGCAGCCCGCGACCCCGCCGCCCACAATCACGTAATCGAATGCAAGGTCTTCCAACAGCTTCTCTCCGCGCGGGATCGGGATCCTCGTCCCGGTTTCGCAGCAGGGTAGGGCAGGGTCAGGGCGATGCAACGGGTCTTGGATGGGCGCGGCGCCATATCGCGCCCGCTTCATGGCGCGTCAGGTTCCAAAGGTCCGGTCCGGTTATTTATCGCCCGGTAGGAGGCCATGCCGCCTCTGCTAACCTGCGCGCACGAAATGGAGAGGCATCGCCAATGAAAGTCGTCGTCAATCTCGAACTGTGCCAAGGCCACGCGCGCTGCGAGGATATCTGCCCCGAAGTGTTCTCCACCGATGCGGTGGAAGGCAAGTGCGTGATCGAGCAGCCGGAATTTCCTGCCGACCTCGAAGAGAAGGTTCGCCTTGCCGTGCGCAATTGCCCCGAAGGCGCGCTGCGCATCGCCAAGAGCTGAGCCATGACCCTGCAATTCCAGCCCTTCCCGCCGGACCACGTCCCGGCGGAACTGATGGTGGACTTCGACTTCTTCCGGATTCCGGAAGGCACGTCCGATCCCGCCGAAATCTGGCACGATCTGGTGCGCCGCGGGGTGCCGGATATCTTCTATACCCCGCACAATGGCGGACACTGGGTGTTCCTCGACTATGACGACATCGTCGAGGGTTATCGCGACCATTCGATCTTCTCGACCTACCAGACGCCGATCCCGCCGATCGAACCCTTCCCCGTGGTTCAGCCGCAAGGCGTCGATCCGCCTGAGCAAAACGTCTTCCGCCGCCTGCTGGCGCCGATGTTCACGCCGATCGCGGTGCGCGGCATGGTGGAGCATCTGGAACACCGGTCTGCCGAGCTGATCGAGCGGTTTGCCGACCGGGGCGAGTGCGACTTCATCACTGACTACGCCGAGAAGTTCCCCACCGGCACCTTCCTCTACCTGTTCGGCTTGCCCGAGGAGCGGCTGCCCGAATTCCTGGCGCTGGCGAACGTGTTCTTCCGCAGCACCGATCCCGCCGAGCGCGCCAGCAACATCACCGAAATATACGCCGTGCTCGATGCCCTGTTCCGCGAGAAGATGGCCAGTCCGGGCGATGATATCGCCAGCGCCGTGGTCAATGCGCGCGACGAGAACGGCCAGCAGCACAAGTGGGAGAATATCCTCAACTGCGGCTTCCTGCTGTTCGTGGCGGGGCTGGATACCGTCACCAACACTATGGCCTACATCTGGCGCTACCTTGCCACCACGCCCGAGGCGCGGCAGTATTTCGTGGCGGTGCTGGACGATCCCGATGCCTTCCTGCGGGCGATCGAGGAACTGATGCGGATCAACGCCGTGTCGAACCTGTTCCGCCGGGTCACGCACGATTGCGAATACAAGGGCATTCGCTTCCGCCGGAACGACCGGGTGATCCTGCCCAATACCGTGGCCAACCGCGATCCCGACGTGTTCGACAACCCGCAGAAGATCGATCTCGATCGCAAGGTCAACCGCCACGTCACTTTCGGCGTGGGGCCGCATCGCTGCATCGGTTCCCACCTTGCCAAGCGCGAGGTGATGGTTACGCTGCAACAATGGCTGAAGCGTATCCCCGATTTCGAACTGGCTCCGGACCAACCCGAAGGATCGGTGTTCGGCGGATCGGTGATGGGATTCACCGGGCTCAAGCTGCGCTGGCCGGTCGCGGCGAAGTAGCCCGGCCATGACCGGCGCCGCCTGGGGCGCGAACCGGCGCCGGTTCCTGCAAGGGACGACGGCGGCCAGCCTGTCTGCCATGGCCGGTTTCCCGGCGCAGGCGCTGGGGACGCGGCGGCCCAACATCCTGTTCGTGCTGGCGGACGACTTGCGCTGGGACGGGGTGGGCTTCCTCAACGGCCTGGTGGAAACCCCCAACCTCGACCGGCTGGCGGGGCAGGGGGTGGTGTTCGACAGCTGTTTCGTCACCACCTCGATCTGCTGCACCAGCCGCGCCTCGATCCAGACCGGCACCTTTGCCCGGCGGCACCAGGTGTGGGATTTCGACACCCGGCTGGGGGCGGACCTGCAAGCGCAAACCTATCCGCGCCTGCTGCGCCAGTCGGGCTATCGCACCGGCTATTTCGGCAAGTACGGCATTGCCGATGGCGGGCCGGACGGCAGCCACGATCCCTATCCCGCGCTGCTGGAGGATTTCGACGAGATCGCATCCTTCGACGATTACTACGGCGAAACCGATGTCGAACGGCGCGAACACCATTCGCTGCGGGTGGGCGGCTTTGCCGAAGCGTTCCTGCGCCGCCAGGATGAGCGGCCCTTCTGCCTGTCGCTGGGGTTCAAGGCCCCGCACGCCAAGGACAATGGCGATCCGGTGATGGGGCCATACGTGGCCGAGCCGGACATGCTGGCAGAATACAGCCACACCGATTTCGTCCCCACCGAGACCATGACCGAAGCGGCTTTCGACGCCTTGCCGCCTTTCCTCCAGCGGTCGGAAGCGCGGCGGCGCTGGCAGCAGCGGTTCTCCACGCCCGAGCTGTGGCAGGATTCGGTGCGCAAGTATTTCGCCCTGGTCAGCGGGATAGACCGCCAGCTGGGCCGCCTGCTGAACGTGCTGGAAGAGACCGGCCAGTGGCAGGATACGCTGGTGATCTTCACCAGCGACAACGGCTACCTGCTGGGCGACTACGGGCTGGAGGGCAAGTGGTTCGGCTTCGAAGGGTCGATCCGCATCCCGCTGGTGATGGCAGGCGCGGGGATCGCGCGAACCGGGCGGGTCGCCGCGCCGGTGCTCAACGTCGATTTCGCGCCGACCATGCTGGCCATGGCGGGCCTCGCCGCACCGCCGACCATGCAGGGCCGCGACCTGTCGCCCTTCCTTGCCGGTGCCGCCACACCCGCCGGCTGGCGCAGCGATTTCCTCTACGAACATTACCTGCCGGGGCTGTACCACTACAGCCGCGGGATGGAGAGCTTCCTGCCCAGCAGCGAGGGCGTACGCGGCGAACGCTACACCTATATCCGCTATCCCCGGCAGCCCGACGACAACGAGATGCTGTTCGACCGGCTGGCTGACCCCGACGAGATGAACGACATCTCCGAAACCGCCGATCCGGCGCTGTTGCAGGCCATGCGCCACCGCGCCGACCAGCTGATCGCGGAGGCGGGCGGCGCTGCCTGACCCGGCTCAGCCAGCGGCCATGGCGCGGGCTGCGCGGCGTCCGGAATAGATGCAGTCGGCAAACGACAGGCCGCTGACGTAGAGGTTGGAACACAGCCCCACTGCCGTACGCCCGGCGGCGTATAGCCCCGGCACCGTGCCGCCGTCCGCTGCCTGCACCGCGCCCGTTGCCTCGTCCACCGTCAGCCCGCCCACGCTCATGCAGGCGATGGGGAACATCTTCGCATCCACCGACGCGTCGATGGCATACCATGGCCCCTCCGTCAGCGCGGCCATGTCGCCCGCCGCCTTGTGAAAAGGATCGGCAGCTTCGCCGCGCGCGGCGCGGTTGTAGCTTTCGATGGTGGCGGCAAAGGCCAGCGGGTCGAAGCCCATTTTCTCGGCAAGTTCGTGCGGACTGGCGGCCTTGGTGGCGGCGAACATGGCGTTCACCAGCGTGATGTCGCGCTGAAAGCCCAGGATGCCGGGCGCGAAGGCATCGCGCAGCGACTGGCGGAACAGCCTGCGGTCAAGCACGATGTAGCCGCGCCCCTGGTTACGCTCCACCATCTCGTCACCGATGCGTGCGCCGTACCACGTCTCGTTGACGAAGCGTTCGCCCTTGCCGTTGACCAGCATGGCCTGCCCCCAGGCGATCGGCGGGGAGAGGAAGCGCCAGGCCGAAATCCGCTCCATCAGCGCGGTCTGCCCGCCAGCCGATACGCCCAGCATGATGCCGCTGCCGTTGTCGCCCAGCGTGC
>JAGREI010000327.1 GCA_020446625.1 Erythrobacter sp. | reverse complement strand
GGCGCGGCCCAGGTGCTGGCCGCCGCGCAGGACATGGCCGCCGGCCCCGCCCTCAGCGCCGAACAGGAAGCCGCAGCACAGGCGGCGGGCTGGCAATAGCAAAGGGGCCGATCCTCGCGGACCGGCCCCTTGCCGTGTTCCCGGATCGAGCAATCAGTCGACGGTAATGGTGAAGCTGCGATAGCCGCGTTCGGCCATTTCATCGACGTAGTGTTCGCGCTCGTGGCGCAGTTCGTGGGTATATTCCTCCCACGCATCGCGCAGGTCTTCCAGGTCGCTGGCGCGGTTGAGGTCGCTCACCAGTTCCTCCTGCGCTTCCACCACGTCGCCCAGGTAATCGAACCACAGGTGGTTCTGGATCCCGGCGATGGGGCTGGCGATGATGCGCGCTTCCTCGGCACGGGCGAGGCGCTCCTCCAGCAGCATTTCGGTGGCGAGCGCGTGGGTGGCCCCGCCCAGCAGGGCGGCAGCGGCGATCACGGTCCTGGCGATGGTGGTTCTCATGCTTGTCTCCTTGGCTGCGACACGGGCCAATGCCCGGTCTTGCCAAGGAAACGACCCGCCATCCGGGTTTAATCCATGCGGGTGCGAACTATTGCGCGCCCTCGGCATACTCCAGCGCGAAGCTTGGGTCGCATTCGTAGGGGTAGACGTGTTCTTCGGCCGGGTGCGGATCCCACTCGATCCAGCGCACGCCGTTGTTGGCGATCATTTGCGGATCGCTGAACCATTGCGTCGCTACCAGCCGCCCGCTGGCCGGGTCGATCCGGTAGCGTTCGACCATGCGCACGTCGTCGGAATGAAACAGGCCGTTGTTGGTGATCGTGCTGGCGGCGATGTGATCGGTTTCCACCACCAGTTCGTCGCCTTCCCAGTGGCCCACTGAAAAGCCCATCTTGGTGTGCGGCACGCCTTCGTCCGCCTGCCTGCCGTCGAGGAACACCAGCCGGGTCTGGTCGAAGTACTCGTAACGGATCACGATCAGCGTGGGCGTCTGCACGATCTCGAACGGGAACGGGCCTTGCAGCGCGTAGATCACGCTGGGGGGCAGGCACACGCGATCGAGCGCCATCTCGTCCTCGGGCCGCCAGGCCTGGGCGCGCGCTTCGGCTTCCGCCGTCAGCACCAGCCCGCCGTATTCGCCGCGCGGGAATTCCGCCACGCCGGTATCTTCCACCAGCACGGTATTGCCGGGCAATTGCGCCATCATGGCGGGATCGGGCTGGCCCAGGTCGAACACCGGCCCCCAGTAACCCGACAGGTCGGGCGGGAAATCCTGCGCGGCAGCAGGCGCGGCGATCAGCGCCAGCGCCAGTAACCAGCGCCTACTCATCGTTCTGGCCGAAGGCCCGCGTGCCGATCAGTGCGCCGTGATCGTCGCGCGCTTCCATCAGCCGCATGTAGTTGCGCCCGTCGCGCGAGCGCCAGCCGCTGAGCGTGACGTGCTGGCCGGGGCGCAGGCTGTCGCGCCGCCAGCCGCGCCTTTGCAGCACCACCGGGGCATTGGTTTCGGCGCGCCATTCCACCCCGTCGACGTCCAGCGTCACCAGACCGTGCGGATTGGTGAAACGGAAGCCGGTGACGGTGCCGCTGACGGTCACCTGGTCGTGCGAATCGAAGTAGACCGCGAACGAATGGTGCGTCGCGGCGCCAGTGGCACCGAGGGCCAGCAACAGGGCGGCAAGGGGCAGGCTTGCAGACAGGCTGGTGGGCAGGCGCATCGCAATTTCCTCTCGCCCGCGTTCCTGCCGCGAAAAGCGGATGCGGTCCAGCACCTGCTTGGCTATGGCCCCCACCATGCAACAGGCGCAGACCACTTTCACGATTCCCACACGCGGGCTGGGCCTGCATGAATTCACCGCTCACGTGGCACGCTGGGTCGCGGCAAGCGGGATCGAAACCGGATTGCTGACATTGTTCTGCCGTCACACCTCGGCCAGCCTGCTGGTGAACGAGAATGCCGCCCCCGCCGTGCAGCGCGACCTGCTGCGCTGGCTTGACCGGGCCGCGCCCGAAAGTGCCGGGTACGAACACGACGACGAAGGACCGGACGACATGCCCGCGCATATCCGCACCATGCTTACCGGGGTCAGCCTGGCCGTGCCGGTGGCGGATGGACGCCTGGCGCTGGGTACCTGGCAGGGGCTTTACCTGGCCGAACACCGCCGCGCCCCGCACCGCCGCCAGGTGGTGGCGCACCTGCTGGGCGAATAGGACGGCCTGCCGGTGAAACTGCACATCTCTGCCCGCGTCGCGATCCATGCCAGCGCGCCTGCCGACCTGCTGCTGCAACTGGAAGTGGCCAGCCTGCCCGATCAGCGGGTGATTTCGGCCACCACCTCGCTGCCGCGCAACCATCACTGCAACCGCGTGGCCTCGCACGATGGGCTGGGCGAGCGGGTGTGGCTCCACGCCGAAGGTGATTGCACGGTGGAATACCGCGCCATGGTGGCGATCGAACGCCAGGTTCCGCCGCTGGAAACGCTGGCCGCCGTGCCGCCGCACCGCTTGTGCGGCGATGTGACGCAATACCTGTTCGATTCGCGCTATTGCCAGATTGATCCGATGCACGGCTTCGTGGCCGAACATTTCGGCACGCTGCAAGGCGGGGCCAAGGTGCAGGCCATGCGCGACTGGATCGCCGAGCATTTCGATTACGTGCCGGGCGCCAGCAATGCCCATACCACCGCGCTGGACAGCTTCGTGGAACGGCGCGGGATCTGCCGCGACTATGCCCATGTGCTGGTAACTTTCGCCCGCGCCGCAGCCATCCCCGCGCGCTTTGTCAGCTGCTATTCGCCGCAGGTGGACCCGCCCGATTTCCATGCCGTGGCGCAGGTGTGGCTGGCCGATCCGCAGGGGGATGGCGGCGCCTGGCAGATCGTCGACGCCACCGGCATGGCCGATCCGGCACAGACAGCGATCATCGGCGTGGGGCGCGACGCGGCAGACGTGTCCTTCCTCACCAGCTACGGCCCGGCCTGGTTCGAACGGGCCGAAGTGAAGGTGGTGCCGGGCTGACCTGCCCGGCGCAGTTACATACGTATTCGGGTTTCGGACCTGGCCTGCAACTGGTCTACAGGCGGCGGAATGAACCAGTCGGAAGACTAATGTTGCGACGCAACATGAAGGGGGTATAGAGATGCAAGGGTCGGCCAGCCGTTCAAGGAGAATCGCCGCGTGACCACCAAGGCGCAGACGCTGGTCCTGTTCGGGGCGACGGGCGATCTTTCGCAGCGGATGCTGCTGCCGTCGCTCTGCGCGCTCGACGCGGAAGACCTGCTGGGCGATGACCTGCGCATTGTCGGCACGGCGCGGTCCGAGCTGAGCGACGGCGAATTCCGCAATTTCGCGCGCGAGGCGATCGAGAAGCACCTGCCCGCGCACCGGCGCGGCGGCATGGCCGATTTCCTCAATCGCCTCAGCTATTGCCACCTCGATGTGACCTCGCCCGAAGGCTTTGCCGAACTGGCGGAAAAGGTGGGCAAGGATCGCCAGGTGGCGATCTTCCTGTCGACCGCACCCAGCCTGTTCAAGCGGACGATCGAGGGGCTGCAAGCCAATGGCCTGGCCGAGAACAAGGCGCGCATCTGCCTGGAAAAGCCGCTTGGCACCGATCTCGACAGTTCGTGCGAGATCAACGACGCGGTGGCCGCCGCCTTCCCCGAAAACCGCATCTTCCGCATCGATCACTACCTGNNGGCAAGGAAACGGTGCAGAACCTGATCGCGCTGCGGTTCGGCAACGTGCTGTTCGAACCGCTGTGGAACGCCCAGCATATCGACCACGTGCAGATCACCGTGGGCGAGACCGTGGGGCTGGAAAGCCGGGTGGATTTCTACGACGGCGCGGGCGCCCTGCGCGACATGGTGCAGAACCACATGCTGCAACTGCTGGCGCTGGTGGCGATGGAACCGCCCAACAGCTTCGATGCCGGCGCCGTGCGGGACGAGAAGGTGAAGGTGCTGCGCGCGCTGCGCCCGGTGAAGGCCGAGGAAACCGTCACCGGCCAGTATCGCGGCGGCGCTTCGGCGGGCGCCATCGTGCCGGGCTATGACGAGGAGCTGGGCAAGGAAAGTGACACCGAAACCTTCGTCGCGCTGAA
>JAGREI010000326.1 GCA_020446625.1 Erythrobacter sp. | reverse complement strand
GCCAGATGATCATGCCGCTGGCGCTGGGTGCCGATTCGGGCCGCCGGATGGGCGCGACGCCTTCGGTGCAGCCGCTCGCCAGTGCGCCCGAACGCCCGCGGCTCGACCTCGTCGCCACGCTGACGCAGGGCGACAGCTTCGATCGCATGTTGCGCCGCGCCGGGGTGAGCGAATCCGAATCCCGGCAGATCGCCGCCATGATCGGCCAGGCGATTCCGCTCGCCGACATTGACCCCGGCACCCAGGTGGACATCACCCTGGGCCGCCGCGCCGCGCCCGACGCGCCGCGCCCGCTCGACGCGCTGACCTTCCGCGCCCGCTTCGACTTGCAACTGGCGGTCGCCCGCGAGGGTGGCCAGCTGCGCCTCGAACCGCACCCGATCCTGGTCGATGCCACCCCGCTGCGCATCCGTGGCCGCGTGGGTGACAGCCTCTACCGTTCGGCGCGCGCCGCCGGTGCTCCGCCCAGCGCGGTGCAGCAGTACCTGCGCACGCTCAGCGCCGAGATGGACATCGACAGCGAGATCAGCGCCACTGACGAGTTCGACATGATCGTCGACTATCGCCGCGCCGCCACCGGCGAAGTGCAGGTGGGCGACCTTTCCTATGCCGCCGTCATCCGCAACGGTCGCCCGCGCAAGCAGATGATGCGCTTCGGCACCGAAGGCCGGTTCTACGATGCCGCTGGCGAAGGCGTGCAGCGCGACGGGCTGATCGCCCCGGTGCCGGGCGCGATCACCTCGCGTTACGGAATGCGCCGCCATCCGATCCTGGGCTATCGGCGGATGCATTCGGGCATCGATTTCCGCGCCACCACCGGCACCCCGATCCTGGCCGCCACTGATGGCACGGTGAACTTCGCCGGGCGCAACGGCGGCTATGGCAATTTCGTGCGCATCAACCATGCGGGCGGGCTGGCCACCGGCTATGCCCACATGAGCCGCATCGCCGTGCGCAACGGCGAAAGCGTGCGGCGCGGGCAGGTGATCGGCTATGTCGGCTCCACCGGCCTCTCCACCGGCCCGCACCTGCATTACGAGATGTACCGCAACGGCCAGAAGATCGATCCCAGCACGGTGCGCTGGGTCACCCGCGCGCAGCTTTCGGGCGCGGACATGGCGCGCTTCCGCGAACAGCTGGTACGCTTGCAGATGATCGAGCCCGGCGCTGCCCTGGCCGACCTGGCGCCCGATCCCGTGCAGGCCGCCGAACCGGTGCGCGAGATCGACCGGATCGAGAATCGCCAGCGCGTCAATTGACACGCGCTTGAAGCGATTGCCCGGCACCCGCTTTTGCGGCAGGAGGCGGGCACGATGAGCCGTTCCTATCCCAATACCCGCCTGCGTCGCACCCGCACCCACGGCTGGAGCCGCGCCATGCACCGCGAAACGGTGCTGACGCCTGCCGACCTGATCTGGCCGCTGTTCGTCACCTCGGGCAAGGGCGTGGAAGAACCGGTGGCAAGCCTGCCCGGCGTGTCGCGCTGGTCGGTCGACCTGATCGCCACTCGGGCGAAGGAAGCGGTCGACCTGGGCATTCCCTGCCTGGCCCTGTTCCCCAACACCCCGGCCGACAGGCGCAGCGACCATGGTGAAGAGGCGCTCAACCCCGACAACCTGATGTGCCGCGCGATCCGCGCGATCCGCGATGCCTGCGGCAACGATATCGGCGTGCTGACCGACGTGGCGCTCGATCCCTATACCAGCCACGGGCAGGACGGGCTGGTCGACGCGGCAGGCTATGTCGTCAACGACGATACCGTGGCCGTGCTGGTGGACCAGGCACTGAATCAGGCCGCGGCGGGGGCGGACATCATCGCTCCTTCGGACATGATGGATGGCCGCGTCCGCGCGATCCGCATGGCGCTGGAAATGGGCGGCCATGCCAATGTGCAGATCATGGCCTATGCCGCCAAGTACGCCTCTGCCTTCTATGGCCCGTTCCGCGATGCCGTGGGTTCGGGCGGGCTGCTGAAGGGCGACAAGAAGACCTACCAAATGAACCCGGCCAATGCCGAAGAGGCGCTGGCCGAAGTTGCGCTGGACATTGCCGAAGGCGCGGATTCGGTGATGGTGAAGCCGGGGCTGCCCTATCTCGACATCGTCCGCCGGGTGAAGGACCGCTTCGACGTGCCCGTCTTCGCTTACCAGGTCAGCGGCGAATACGCGATGATCGAGGCCGCCGCTGCCGCAGGGGCCGGCGAACGCGAGGCGCTGGTAATGGAAACGCTGATGGCCTTCAAGCGCGCGGGCTGTTCGGGCGTGCTCACTTACCATGCCGCGCTGGCCGCGCGGCTGCTCAATGCCTGACTCCGCGGCGGAATTCCGGGTCGAGACCGAGCGGCTGGTGCTGCGCGACTGGCGCGCGGAGGACTGGGCGGCGTTCTGGCAGCACACCAATACCCAGGCGGTGATGCGCTGGCTGGGCGGCGTGGCAGACGATTCCATGCGCGCGCAGGTGCAGGCGCGGCTGGAAGGTTACCAGCGCGACCATGGCCACACCTTCTGGGTGGTCGAACGCAAGGCCGATGGCGAACTGCTCGGCTTCTGCGGCCTCAAGCGATCGAACCAGGCGGGCGGCCCGCAGGGGATGATGGAAGTGGGCTGGCGGCTGCGCGAAGACGCCTGGGGCCACGGTTACGCAAAGGAAGCTGCCGTGGCGTCACTTTCCGTGGCCTTCGACCGCTTCCCCGTGGACGAGGTGATCGCGCTCACCGTGCCGCGCAACGTGGCCAGCTGGGGCCTGATGCTGCGGCTGGGGATGCAGCGGCGCGAGGATCTCGATTTCAGCTGCCCCGATTTCGATCCCGAAGACCCCACGATCATCGTCTATTCACTCAGCCGGGCGCAGTGGCAGCAGCAAGCACTTGGCTGAGGAGGAAAAAATGGCCGTGAACGGGCCACCGCGCCGCTGGCTGTTCACGCTCACGATCCTGGCGGGCAGTTTCCTGCTGTTCCTTGTCCAGCCGATGGTGGCGCGCATGGCGCTGCCGCAGCTGGGTGGTGCGCCCAACGTCTGGAACAGCGCCATGCTGGTGTACCAGGCGCTGCTGCTGGGCGGCTATGCCTATGCTCACGCGATCGGGCGCTTCTCGCTGCTGAAGCAGGGGCTGATCCACCTGGCGGTGCTGGGGCTGGGCGCCTTGACCCTGCCGATGGCACTGGCGCGGATCGCCCCGCCGGCGCCGGGGTACGAGGCGCTGTGGGTGCCGTGGCTGTTCCTGCTCACCGTCGGCCCGGCCTTCTTCGCCGTATCGGCGCAGGCGCCACTGGTGCAACGCTGGTTCGCCGCGCATCCGCGCGCGGGCAATCCCTATCCGCTCTATGCCGCCAGCAACCTGGGCAGCTTTGCCGGCTTGCTCACCTATCCGCTGCTGGCCGAGCCGCTGCTGACGCTGGGTCAGCAAAGCTGGTTCTGGAGCGCGGGCTATGTGGCGCTGATCGCGCTGGTGGCCGTGGCCGTGTTCAGCCGTCGTGACGTCACTGGCTATACTCCGCAACCGGTTGAAATTACAGGCGATGATGAACGCGCGGGCTGGCAGACTACCCTGCTGTGGCTGGCCTTGTCGGCCGTGCCATCGGGGCTGATGCTGTCGACCACCACCTTCCTCACCACCGATATCATGGCCATGCCCCTGCTGTGGGTGATTCCGCTGGGGTTGTACCTGCTCAGCTTTGCCATTGCCTTTGCCGAGAAGCGCGCGCTGGCGGGGACCTTCGTCTTCCTCGCGCCTCTGATCCTGCTCGTCGATGGCGGGCTGTCGATGTTCGCGGCGGGCCGGTCGGACCTGCTGGGCGCGATCGCCAGCGTGATCCTGCTGTTCGTCACCGCCGTGGCGCTGCATTCGCGATTGTACGACCTGCGCCCGCATCCGGCGCAGCTGACGCGGTTCTACCTGGTGATGGCAGCGGGCGGAGCGCTGGGCGGGCTGTTCACCGCCTTGATCGCGCCGCTGGTGTTCGACTGGACCTGGGACCACCCCTTGCTGCTGCTCGCCGCCGCTGCGCTGGTGCCGCTGGGTGCCTGGCGCCACTTGCTGCGCCGGTTCGGGGCCGACCGGCAGACCGTGCGCGTCGCGCTGATCGTGGGCCTGTTCCTGATCTTCAACGCCGCGCTGCTGCTCTATGGCCGGGTGGGCAACGAGCGCGCGCTGTCGGTGGGCGAGTGGCTGACGCTGGGCGCGATCCTGCTGTTCGCGGTGGTAATGGCGGCGCGGCGCTGGTCCTACATTTTCGCCTGTTTCGCGCTGCTGGCGGGGCTGGGCGGGATCAGCAACCTCAACGACACGCTCGAACATGCGCGCCAGCGCAGCTATTTCGGCATCTATTCGGTGCGCGAGCAGGAGGATGGCGACCTGCTGCTGATGCACGGCACCACCATCCACGGCATCCAGCGCACCGGCGCCAATGCGCTGGAGCCCACCGCCTACTACGGCCGCGAATCGGGCGTGGGGCTGGCTCTTACCACCGCGCCGCAGCAGTTCGGG
>JAGREI010000325.1 GCA_020446625.1 Erythrobacter sp. | reverse complement strand
CGTGATGAACGCGCTCGCCATGCAGGGCGCGCTCGAGAAGCTTGGCGTGCAGACTCGGGTGCAGAGCGCCATCCAGATGGACCAGGTGTGCGAGCCGGTGATCCGTCGCCGGGCCGAACGCCACCTCGAAAAGGGCCGCGTGGTGATCTTCGCCGCCGGCGTGGGCGCGCCCTATTTCACCACCGATTCGGGCGCCGCGCTGCGCGCCGCCGAAATGGGCTGCGACGCGCTGCTGAAAGGCACCAGCGTCGATGGTGTCTACGATAGCGATCCCAAGAAGAATGCCGCTGCCAAGCGGTTCGACACGGTCAGCTACGACAAGGTGCTGGCCGACAATCTCAAGGTGATGGATGCCTCTGCCGTGGCCTTGTGCCGCGACAACGCCATTCCCATCGTGGTCTTCTCGATCCGCGAAAAGGGGAACCTGGCGCGCGTGCTGGCGGGTGAGGGCGTGCAGACCGTGGTGCAGGAAGGATAAGTAGCGATGGCAAAGTATGACAAGGCCGATGTGGAACGCCGCATGGCGGGCGCGGTGGAAAGCCTGAAGAGCGATCTGGGCGGCCTGCGCACGGGCCGCGCCAACGTGACGCTGCTCGATCCGGTGGTGGTGGAAGTCTACGGCGCGATGATGCCGCTGAACCAGGTCGCCACCGTTTCGGCGCCGGAACCGCGCATGTTGAGCGTGCAGGTGTGGGACCGTTCGAACGTCACCGCAGTGGAAAAGGGCATCGCCCACGCCAACCTCGGTTTGAACCCGATGATCGACGGGCAGACCCTGCGCCTGCCGCTGCCTGATCTGACCGAGGAACGCCGCAGGGAACTGGCGAAGCTGGCCGGTACTTATGCCGAAAAGGCCAAGATCGCGATCCGCAACGTCCGTCGTGACGCCAACGAAGCGCTGAAGGAAGACGAGAAGAAGAAGGAAATCTCGGAAGACGAGCGCAAGCGCAAGGAGGACGAGGTGCAGAAGCTGACCGACAAGTACGTCGCGGATGCCGATGCCGCCACCGCCGCGAAGGAAAAGGAAATCCTGACGCAGTAGGCGTTTCAGGGTCGTTGCCCGTGTCCAACCCCAACTACCCTCGCCATGTCGCCATCATCATGGACGGCAACGGGCGCTGGGCGAAGAAGCGCATGTTGCCGCGCGCCATGGGCCACAAGGCGGGCGGCGACGCGGTGAAGCGCACGGTGGAGGCGGCAGGCGCGCTGGGGCTGGAATGCCTGACGCTTTACGCCTTCTCCAGCGAGAACTGGAAGCGCGACGAGGGCGAGATTTCGGATCTCATGAACCTGATGCGGCGGTTCATCGAGAAGGAGCTGGAAGCCTTCCTGGCCGAAGGTCTGAAGCTGAAGATCATCGGGGATTACAAGGCATTCGCGCCCGATATTGTCGAAAAGCTTGAACAGGCGCTGGACCGCACCAGCGGCGGCACGCGCACCTTGGCGGTGGCGCTGAACTACGGCGCGCAGCAGGAAATTGCGCGGGCTGCGCGGCTGGCGGCGGAAGAGGGTTCAATCGACCCTGAAAGCATCGAGAAGCACCTCTACACCGCCGATCTGCCCCCGCTCGACCTGCTGATCCGCACATCGGGCGAAGTGCGGTTGTCGAACTTCCTGCTGTGGCAGGCGGCCTATGCCGAAATGCTGTTCATGGACGTGCTCTGGCCCGATTTTGGTGAGCAGCACCTGCGCGAGGCCTGCGAGACCTTCGCCAAACGGGAGCGTCGCTATGGCGGGCGGTGAAGGGCTCAGTCCTAATCTCGTCATTCCCGCGAAGGCGGGGAGAATCCACTTCCGTCTCAACTGGATTCCCGCCTTCGCGGGAATGACGGCCTTGGGAGTGATCGGATGACCGACGCCCCCGCCGCGAAGCGCGACCCCAAGAAGTCAGATTTGGGCGTGCGGACGCTTTCAGCGATTGTCATGCTGGCGGTGGCCGGTGGGGCGCTGTGGCTCGGCGGCTGGTGGTGGAACGCACTGGTCGCGGCCATCGCGATTGGTGTGCTTTGGGAATGGTGGAACCTGGTGCGCGCCTTTGCGCATGACGTACCGGCACGAAGCATCTGGATCGTCGGCGGCTTGCTCTACGTGGTTGTGGCGGCCCTCACGCTCACTTCACTTCGGCAGCAGGACGCGGCCTTCTACGGATCGCCAGGAGACAATGTCGGCCTGCTCAAATCTATCTTGCTGGTGACGCTAATCATCGGGGTCGACGTGGGGGCCTATTTTGCAGGCCGAACCATTGGCGGCCCAAAGATCGCACCGAAGATCAGTCCGTCAAAAACATGGGCAGGTTTGGGCGGCGGAATTCTGGGAGCATTCGCAATTTTCTGCGCATATGCGTTACTGCTGGTGCCGTACTGGTTTGACCACCCGGTTTCAGTAACAAGCATTCCTACGGCGCTTGTCGTAGCAATAGTGGTGGCATGCCTTGCTCAAGCTGGCGACTTCTTCGAAAGCTGGATGAAGCGGCGAGCGGGCGTCAAGGATTCGGGCAACCTTATTCCGGGACACGGCGGCCTTTTTGATCGCGTGGACGGTCTGCTAGCGGTGTCATTCGTGATTGGCGTTCTGTCGTGGACTGTCGGTATCTGGATCATATGACCCGCTCCATCTCCATCCTCGGCGCGACAGGCTCGATCGGCGATTCCACGCTCGACCTGATCCGCTCGCAGCCCGGCCAGTGGCGCGTCGTGGCGCTCAGTGCCAATTGCTCGGCGGAGAAGCTGGCGCGGCTGGCGGTTGAGTTCTCTGCCGATGTGGCGGTGGTGGGCAATGAACAGTGCCTGCCCGAACTGCGCCAGCACCTCTCCGGCAGCGGCATCGCAGCCGCTGGCGGCGCGCAGGCATTGTGCGAAGCCGCCGCGCGGCCCGCTGACATCACCGTGGCCGCCATCGTCGGCTGTGCGGGCCTCGCGCCGACCATGGCCGCCATCGGGCAGGGTCGCACGGTCGCGCTCGCCAACAAGGAGGCGCTGGTCAGCGCGGGCGAGGTGATGACGCGGCTCGTCGCGCAGCACGGCACCACGCTGCTGCCGGTCGACAGCGAGCACAACGCCATTTTCCAGTGCCTTCAGGGCGGCAATGTCGAGGACGTGCGCTGGATCACGCTCACCGCCAGCGGCGGACCGTTTCGCACCAAAAGCCAGGCCGAACTCGAAGCCGCCACTCCGGCGCAGGCGGTGGCGCATCCCAACTGGGACATGGGCGCCAAGATTTCTGTCGATTCCGCCACCATGATGAACAAGGGGCTGGAATTCATCGAGGCCTTCCACCTGTTCCCCGTGGGGCTGGATCGCCTCAGGATCATCGTCCACCCGCAAAGCGTGATCCACTCGATGGTCGAATACCGCGACGGCTCCACGCTTGCGCAGCTTGGGCCGAGCGACATGCGCGTGCCGATTGCCTCCACGCTGGCCTGGCCGCAGCGGATGGACACCTGCTGCAAGCCGCTCGACCTTGCGGCCATCGGTGAACTCACCTTCTTCGCGCCTGACGAGGAGCGTTTCCCGGCGACCAAGCTGGCCCGCGAAGCCGCCCACGCAGGCGGCGCCGCACCCGCCGTGCTCAACGCCGCCAACGAGGTGGCCGTGGCCGCTTTCCTCGCCGGTCAGATCAGGTTCACGCAAATTTCGGCAATTGTCGCCAGAACCCTCGACAGCTACGCACCCGTAGCGCCCGGTGATCTCGACGCGGTCCTCGCCGTCGATGCCGAGGCGCGGGTCCGCGCGGCCGAGATGATGGAGAACGCCTGAGTTGGATTTCGAGACGCTGCCTTTCTGGGTCTATATCGTCGGCTTCCTGCTGATGCTTGGCCCGCTCGTGGTGCTGCACGAACTGGGTCACTACCTTGTCGGTCGCTGGTGCGGAGTGGGGGCGGAAGCCTTCTCGGTCGGCTTCGGCAAGGAACTGGCCGGCTTTACCGACAAGCGCGGCACGCGCTGGAAGCTCTCCATGCTGCCGCTGGGCGGCTACGTCCAGTTCAAGGGCGACATGAACCCGGCCAGCATTCCCGATCCCGATGCACCCGCCGATCCCGACTGCTTCCAGTCGCACCCGCTGTGGCAGCGCGCGCTCATCGTGGCGGCGGGGCCTGTCACCAACGTTATCGTGGCCGTGGCGATCTTTGCCGCCTTCTTCATGGCGTTTGGCCGACCGGTGGCGGTCAATCCGGAAGAAACCAACGTCATCCAGGCCTTTACCGAACAGTCGCCGGCACAGGCGGCAGGGATGCAGGTGGGCGACCGGATCGTTGCCATCGACGGCGATGCGACCCCTTCATTCAATGAAGTGCGCCGCGCAATCGTGCTTTACCCGGACGAGGAACTGCAAATCTCGATCGAACGCGACGGCGAGCGGATGACCATCCCGGTCACTACCTTGTCGGTCGAAGAGCCTGACGCATTCGGTAACGTCTCGCGCATCGGCGTGATTGGTGTGCAGGGCAGCGAGATCAGGATGGAACCGGTCGGCCCCGGCGAAGCCGTGGTGCGGGCCTTCGGGCAATGCCTCGACATTGTCGACATGATGGTGACCGGCATCGGTCAGATCATCGTCGGCGACCGGTCAGTGCAAGAGATGGGCGGCCCCATCACCATTGCCAAGTATTCGGGCGAACAGTTGAGCCTTGGGCCGCTCGCCTTCATCAGCTTCGCGGCGCTCATCTCGCTTAATTTGGCGTTCATTAACCTGCTGCCAATTCCTGCCCTCGACGGTGGGCACCTGGCTTTTTACGCAGTGGAAGCAGTCCGCCGCAAACCAGCCAGTCCCCGCAGTCAGGAACTCGCGTTCCGCACCGGCATTGCCATCGTCTTGGCGCTGATGCTGTTCGTGACGATCATCGACATCGCCAAACTGCCCATTTTCGGCAGCTAGGCGGGGAAAGGACAGCATTTCGGCACGTTTTCCGGCATGATTGCTTGATTGCCTTGCGGGCATCGGGCAAGGGCGCTTCTCACGCCAGATGCCGGATGCATCAGCCTGCAAAGGCAGGCAGTCGCGCTTCCTTTCGGCGGGGCGACGTGTGTCGACTAGAGTGGACGGATAATGGGTTCCAAGGCCAGCACGATCATTTCCCAGCATTATGCCGCAGCCCTGCTGGGTTGCACCATGCTCGCAGGATTGCCCGCCGCCGCGCTGGCGCAGGACAGCGATGAGCTGACACTGCCACCCGCGCAGGAGGCCACCCCGGCGCAGGCCGATGCGCCCGCTCCCGCGCCGCAGCCCGAAGGCGAACTGATCCGCACCATTGCGGTGGCAGGTGCGCAGCGGCTGGAGCCGGAAACGATCGTTTCCTACATCTCGCTGCGTCCCGGCATGTACTACACCCCCGCCGCGGGTGACCAGGCGCTGCTTGACCTGGCGGCGACCGAGCTGTTTGCCGACTACGAAATCACCTTCGAGAACGGCAACCTGGTGATCACGGTGGTCGAAAACCCGATCATCAACCGCATCATCCTGGAAGGTAACCGGCGGATCGACAGCGACGAGATCCTGCCCGAAATCAACCTTGCCCCGCGCCAGATCTTCACCCGTTCGCGCGTTCGCGCCGACGTTGCCCGCATCATCGAGCTGTACAAGCG
>JAGREI010000324.1 GCA_020446625.1 Erythrobacter sp. | reverse complement strand
AGCCGGTCATCGCGTGGCTCTTCGAGACGCCCGAGACGGTCAGCACGCGGTCGGCAAGGTCGGGACACTCGACCGCCAGCGTGGCGTGCGGCTGGCCGGTGTAGGAGAGCGGCGCGTAGATATCGTCCGACAGTACCAGCACCTGCGGGTGGCGGCGCAGCACCTCTCCGATCCCGCGCAGCATGTCCGCCGGATAGACCGCGCCGGTGGGATTGCCCGGCGAATTGAGCATCAGCCAGTTGGTGGCGGGCGTGATCAGTGCCTCCAGCGCGCCGGGGGAGAAGCGGAAATTGTCCTTCGCATGGGTGCGCAGCGGCACCACCGTGCCGCCGCAGAAGCGCACCATCTGCGGATAGCTGACCCACCATGGGCTCGGCACGATCACCTCGTCGCCGGGGCTGACCGTGGCGGCGATGGCTTCGAAGATCGCCTGCTTGCCGCCCGCCGTCACGATGACATTGGACGGATCGGCGGCAATGCCAAGGTCGCGCTGGAAATGCAGCGCGGCAGCTTCGCGCAGGGCCTTGGTGCCCACCACCGGGGTATAGCGCGTGTCGCCCGCGTCGAGCGCGGCCTTGGCGGCGGCGATCACGTGCGGCGGGGTGGGGAAATCGGGCTCGCCCACGCTCAGCGAAATAATGTCGCGCCCCTGGGCACGCAGTTCGCTGGCGCGGTCGGTCATCGCGGTGGTGGGCGATGCCTCGATGCGCCGCAGCGCCTGGCTCAATCCGTTCTGGGTCATGGCACTCTCAGGGTGGCGGGCATCAGGCCGCGCAAGCCGTTACCGATGAAGAAACCGTGTTCGAGGTCTTCAAGCGTTACCGTGCCTTCCACCGCCTCGCCCGATTCGAGCAGGGATTGGCGCAGCACGCCGGGCAGCAGGCCCAGGCTGGCGGGCGGAGTGACGAGCAGGCCGTCCTTCTTCACGAACACGGTGGTCCAGCTGCCCTCGATCACGTTCTGCCCGCGCAGGTAGATCGCCTCGACCGCGCCCACCGACTGCGCCGCTTCCAGCGCCGCCGCATGGAAGCCCCGGTCGCTGGACTTGTGGCGCAGCCGCCAGTCGTGCGCCACGGTGGGATGCGGCAGGACCACGCAAGGCGCGGGATCGGGCAAGGGCGCGGGCATGGGCAGCGCCTCCAGCGCCAGCGCCCCCGACCGCGCAAGCATGATGCGCAGCTTGGCGTCGGCCTCCAGTTCGAAGCACAGCGCCTGGATGCGGTTGCGCGTTTCGTGCCGATCAAAGGCAAAGCCCAGCTCGGCGGCGCTCGCCTTCAGCCGTTCTAGGTGCATTTCCAGCAGCGGCACGCCCGCCTGGGCATCGAAGCGCATGGTCTCGATCAGGTCATGCCCGCCCGCCACGCCGCGCACGAAGGCGCCCTTCACCAGGCATTCGCGCCATTCCTCCATGCCGTCCGAATCGGCCACGATCGCGCCGCCCACGCCCAGCACGGCCTTGTGCCGGGCGTTCTCACCGGGGGTGAGGCGCACGGTGCGGATGGCGACGTTGAAGGCGGCATCGCCACTGGCATCGATCCGCCCGATCGCCCCGCAATAGGGGCCGCGCGCGTCACGCTCCACCTGGTCGATCAGTTCCATCGCGCGGATCTTGGGCGCGCCGGTGATCGATCCGCAGGGGAACAGCGCGTGCAGCAGGTCAATCGCGCCCTTGCCTTCGGCCAGTTCCGCCCGCACCGTGGTGGTCATGGTGTGCAGCGTGGGATAGGTTTCCACCGCAAACGGATGTTCGACCCGCACCGAACCTGCCTCGGCCACGCGGCTCAGGTCGTTGCGCATCAGGTCGACGATCATCAGGTTCTCGGCCTTGTCCTTCACCGACTGGCTGAGTTCTTCAATCATCGCGCGATCCGCCGATGGGTCGGCGGCACGCGGGCGCGTGCCTTTCATCGGCTTGACCTTGGCCTGCCGCCCTTTCAGCGAGACGAACAGTTCGGGGCTGAACGAGAGCAGCCAGTCGCTGCCGTCGAACACCATGCCGCCATAGCCCGCCGCCGCCGTGGGGCGGATGCGGGCATAGATCGCCACCGGATCGCCGCGCGCCGGGCCGGCCAGCGGGAAGGTGAGGTTGGCCTGGTAGATGTCACCCGCGCGGATCGCTTCCTGCAAGGCATCGAACATGTCGAGATAGCTGCCGGGGGAGATCTGCGGCATCAGCGGGCCGATGCTGGCCTCGCCCCCCGCCCCGGCGGCTGCGCGCGCGGCCAGCCATTCGGGCATGTCGGCGGCGGCAATGTCCTCCGGATCGTCGAACAGGCCCAGCCACACCAGCGGCCC
>JAGREI010000323.1 GCA_020446625.1 Erythrobacter sp. | reverse complement strand
GGCTATACCGGCGAGGACGGGTTCGAGATTTCGCTGCCCGCCACCGCCGCCGAGGAAATTGCCAGCCTGCTCGCCGCCGAACCCGAGGTGAAGCCCATCGGCCTTGGCGCACGCGACAGCCTGCGGCTGGAGGCCGGATTGCCGCTCTACGGCCATGACCTCTCGCCCGACACCAGCCCGGTGGAAGCAGACCTGCTGTTCGGCATCAACAAGCGCCGTAGGACAGAAGGCGGCTATCCCGGTGCCGAACGCATTTCCCGCGAACTGGCTCAAGGCCCTGTCCGCCGCCGCGTGGGCCTGGCGCTCGACGGCCGCCAGCCCGCGCGCGAACATGCCGAAGTCTATCTTGGCGACCGCAAGGTGGGCGAGGTCACCAGCGGCGGCCATTCGCCCACGCTCGGTCGCCCCATCGCCATGGCCTATGTCGCCGCCGACTGCTCCGCAACCGGCACTGCGCTGGAGATCGAGGTGCGCGGCAAGCGCCTTGCCGCCAGCGTCGTCCCCATGCCCTTCGTTCCCCACCGTTACGTCCGCAAAGGAGCCTGACATGCCCCGCTATTTCACCGAAGAACACGAATGGATCGAGGTCGACGGCGACAGTGCCGTGATCGGCATCACCGACTATGCCCAGCAGCAGCTGGGCGACGTGGTGTTCGTCGAAGTGCCTGACATTGGCCGCGTGGTGGCCAAGGGCGACGATGCCGCCGTGGTCGAAAGCGTGAAGGCCGCCAGCGACGTCTACGCGCCGATCAGCGGCGAGGTCACCGAAGGCAACCAGGCGCTGGAGGAAGACCCGGCACTGGTGAACACCGCGCCCGAAGGCGACGGCTGGTTCTTCAAGCTGGCCATTGCCGACGCGGGCGAGCTGGACGGGCTGATGGACGAGGCCGGTTACAAGGCGTTCTGCGAGAGTCTTTGATGCGCCGGCTGGCCATCTCATGCCTTCTGGCCACAGCGGCGTGTGCGACAGTCCCCAGAGATTGGGAATCGGCTCGCATTTACAGCCCCGCCGAAGTTTTGGGAGCTACTGAAGCACTCGAAGGACAGGAGATTTTGGTGCGCGGGTGGATTGCTCATTGTGGTCGAGGTGAGCACATCTGCGGAATCTACTCCTCTCGACGGACAGCCCTCGGCCGCGAGGGTGAGTGGCCACTGCCAATCGATTTTGCGCAGGGACGTCCGCCTTCTCGCGTTCGGGAGGTAACGGCGCGGGGCCGCTACATCATCACCTGCCGCAACACTGAACAGACCATTTGCCTCGAATACAACGGTCACTTCGAAATCAACTCCATCTTGGACTGAAAACGCAATGCGCTACCTCCCCCTCACCCAGATCGACCGCCAGGCCATGCTCGACGTGATCGGCGCGCCCAGCGTGGATGCGTTGTTCAGCGATGTTCCGGCTGATCTTTACCTCAGCGAACCGATTGCCGGCCTGCCGCGCCACGCCACCGAGATGGCCGTGGAAAAGCACATGCGGCGGCTGTCGAAGCAGAACCTTGCCGCGGCGGACGCGGCCTTCTTCTGCGGTGCGGGGGCCTATCGCCACCATGTTCCCGCCACGGTCGACCATATCATCCAGCGCGGCGAGTTCCTCACCAGCTACACGCCGTACCAGCCCGAAATCGCGCAAGGCACCTTGCAGATGCTGTTCGAGTTCCAGACGCAGGTCGCGCGCCTCTATGGCTGCGCGATTGCCAATGCCTCGATGTACGATGGTTCCACCGCCTGCTGGGAAGCCATCGTCATGGCCGCGCGGATCACCCGCCGCCACCGCGTGCTGCTGACCGACGGGCTGCATCCGCATTACGTTGCCGTGGCGCAGACCATGGCGAAGTTCACCCCCGGCCAGGTGGTCTACGACTATCCCGAAGCGCAGGGATCGGCGGGCGAGGATGCGATCATCGCGCAGATCGACGACGCCACCAGCTGCGTGGTGGTGCAGTATCCGGACATCATGGGCCGCGTGCCCGATCTGGCGAAGATCGCGGAGGCAGCCCACGCCAAGGGCGCGCTGCTGATCGCGGTGAATACCGAGCCGGTGGCACTGGGCCTCATCAAGTCGCCCGGCGAACAGGGCGCGGATATCGTGGTGGGCGAAGGCCAGGCGCTGGGCGTGGGGCTGCAATTCGGCGGGCCGTACCTCGGCCTGTTCGCCATCCGCGATCCCAGGCACGTGCGGCAGATGCCCGGCCGCCTGTGCGGCGAGACGGTGGACGCCAGTGGCAAGCGCGGCTTCGTGCTCACGCTCTCCACCCGCGAACAGCACATCCGGCGCGAGAAGGCGACCAGCAACATCTGCACCAACTCGGGCCTCTGCGCGCTGGCCTTCTCGATCCACATGACCTTGCTGGGCGAAAAGGGCCTGCGCCAGCTGGCAGAGCGCAACCACGCCATCGCGCTGGGGGCGGCGGAACGGCTGTCAGCCATTCCCGGCTGCCGCCTGCTCAACGAAAGCTTCTTCAACGAATTCACCCTCATGGTGCCGGGCGATGCGCGCCAGCTGGTGCGCAATCTGGCGGGCAAGGGCGTGCTGGCGGGCGTATCGCTGGGACGGCTGTTCCCCGATGGCGGCGGGCGCGAGCACGGGCTGGTGCTGGCCTTCACCGAAACCAATAGCCCGGAGGACATCGACACGCTTGTCTCCGCACTGAAGGAGGCCCTGCGATGAGCGCGCTGAACCAGAGCGGCTGGAAGCCCGGCACCCCCATGCCCGCAGAGCAAGCCGGCGAATACCCCACCGCCACCGGCAACAGGGCGCTGCTGCTGGAAGAACCGCTGATCTTCGAGATCGGCAACAGCCAGACCACCGGGGTCGACTTTGCCGAAGAGCAGGGCCTGCACGCATCGCTGCCGGGCGTGGTCGAAACCGCGTTCGACGTGATTTCGGATCGGGTGAACGCCATGCGCCGCACCGATCCGATCGGCCTGCCCGGCCTTTCCGAGCCCGAGACGGTGCGCCACTACACCCGCCTCAGCCGCCAGAACTATGCCATCGACCTGGGCCTGTTCCCGCTGGGCAGCTGCACCATGAAGCACAACCCGCGCCTCAACGAGAAGGTGGCGCGGATGCCGGGCTTTGCCGACGTGCATCCCTTGCAGCCGGTCGATACCATCCGCGGCGCGCTGGGGGTGATCAACGAACTGGCGCACTGGCTGATCGAACTGACCGGGATGCACGGCGTCGCCATGAGCCCCAAGGCGGGCGCCCACGGCGAACTGTGCGGGATGCTGTGCATCCGCGCCGCGCTGGAAGCGCGCGGCGACGCGCGCAAGGTGGTGCTGGTGCCCGAAAGCGCCCACGGCACCAACCCCGCCACCGCCGCCTTCGCCGGGTACGAGGTGGAGGACATCCCCGCCACCGCCGATGGCCGGGTCGACCTCGCCGCGCTCAAGGCCCGCCTCGGCCCCGACGTGGCAGCGGTGATGATCACCAACCCCAACACCTGTGGCCTGTTCGAACGCGAGATGAAGGCGATCTCCGACGCGGTCCACGCGGCGGGCGCCTTCGTCTACTGCGACGGGGCGAACTTCAACGCCATCGTCGGCCGGGTGCGGCCGGGCGATCTGGGCGTTGATGCCATGCACATCAACCTGCACA
>JAGREI010000322.1 GCA_020446625.1 Erythrobacter sp. | reverse complement strand
GCAACCACGACATGCCCTATTTCAACCCGTTCGAACGCTTCCGCCAGCCCGGCGCCCGCTACCAGGCGCTGGCCACGGCGGTGGAGACGGGGGTGGAACTGGCGCACGCGGTGCTGGTGCCGCTGGATACCAATGTCGCCGCGCAATGGCGCTGGCCGTGGTCCGACGGGGTGGTGCAGCAGCGCAAGCTGGCCCCGGCGCTCGAACGGCTGGCGCAATTGCGCGAGGATCCGCGGCTGAAGATCGTGGTCTGCCACCACCCGCTGCTGCCATCGCAGGATGACCGCCGGAATCCCACGATCGGCGGCGACCATGCCTTTGCTGCGCTGGCGGAGGCGGGCGCGCAGGCGGTGATGTCGGGCCACGTCCACGTACCGTTCGACCTGACGCGCGAGCGCGGCGGGCGCGCCATGCGGATGATCGGCGCGGGGACATTGTCCACCCGGCTGCGCGGCGCCATGCCCAGCTGGAACATGGTCACCGTGGCAAACGGGGCGGTGACGGTCGAAGCACATTACCCGTTGGGGCAGGAGTTCACGCATTGAGCAGGTTGGCAGGATTGGCACTGATGGCAGCAGCATTTCTCTCCACCCCCGCCATGGCACAGGATTGGCGGCTGGTGATCCACGGCGGCGCAGGCACCATTGCGCGCGACCGGATGACGCCCGAACGCGATGCCGAGATCCGCGCCGCGCTGACTCAGGCGCTCGAAGCGGGTTCCGCCGTGCTGGCCGATGGCGGATCTGCGCTCGACGCGGTCGAGGCGACCATCCACGTGCTGGAGGATGATCCCAACTTCAACGCCGGGCGCGGCGCGGTGTTCACCGCCGAGGGGCGCAACGAGCTTGATGCTTCGATCATGGACGGGCGCGACCGTCGTGCGGGCGCGGTGGCGGGCGTCACCGCCACGCGCCACCCGATCAGCCTCGCCCGCGCGGTGATGGACCACAGCCCGCACGTGATGATGGCGAGCGAAGGCGCCAACCTGTTCAGCCGCGAACAGGGGCTGGAGCAGGTCGACCCCTCGTGGTTCCGCACAGATGAACGCTGGGAACAGCTGCAACGCTGGCTGGCGCGCGATCGCGCCGACGCCTCCGACCTGTCAGGCGCGGATTACAAGTACGGCACCGTGGGCGCGGTGGCGATTGACATGGAAGGCAACCTGGCAGCGGGGACAAGCACCGGCGGCACCACCGGCAAGCTTTATGGCCGGGTGGGCGATTCCCCCATCATCGGTGCCGGCACCTATGCCGACAACCGCGCCTGCGCCGTCTCGGCCACCGGGGCGGGCGAATTCTACATCCGCGAAGGCGTGGCGCACGAGATCTGCGCGCGCATCCGCTTCCTTGGCGAAACGCCGCAACAGGCCGCCGACTTCGTGCAGACGGAAACGCTGGCGCTGGGGGGTGACGGCGGGGTGATCGTGGTGGGCGCGGATGGCAGCTGGGCCTGGTCGTTCAACACCGCGGGCATGTATCGCGGCATGGCAGCGGCGGATTCGGCGCCGCAGGTGGCCATCTACGGCGACGAATAGGCGTTTCGGCGCAAACACCTAGCGGCTGGTCGCAGCGTTAACACCTGAATGGCTGCTTAGGCGTATCTACCCATGCATGGCGACCAAGGTGCTGATCGTCGAGGATGACCTCCTCAACCGCATGTTCTACGAAGCGGTGTTGCGCCAGCGCGGATACGATCTGCTGCTGGTGGATGACGGCGCGCGGGTGATGGAAGCGGTGGAGCAGTTCGCCCCCGATCTCATCACCATGGACATTCACCTGCCCAATGTCTCGGGCCGCAAGCTGATCCGCCAGATCGCCCGCAACCCGGCGACCGCGCATATCCCGATCCTCGCCATCACCGCCTTTGCGGGCAAGCGCGACGAGGCCGACATCCGCATGGCGGGTGCTCGCGCCTATCTGGCCAAGCCGCTGAGCATCGAGGCCCTGCTGCGCGAAGTGGACGGCCTGCTGGAAGGCGCGGCCTAGATTTCGCCCTGTTTTCCGGGTGAAAGTTTGATGCAGGGCAATGTTGCGCTGCACGGCGAGTGCCATGAGGCTGGCCTGTGAATCCGGATCAGGAGTTCTAGATGTTTAAGATCGCGCTCGTTCTGCACGCCGTGATTGCCACCACCTTGATGGGCATCGGCGTGATCGTGGTGCTGTCGGTGCAGATGCACGCCGGGTGGCAGCCGATCGCCATCGCCGCTGCCATCGGCTTCGTCCTGTCGTTCCCGGTCAGCTGGCTGATTGCCCGCAAGATCGTGGCGCTGACCGGAGGCGAAAGCGCCAACAAGTCCTGATCCCTTGCGGGTCGCAAGCAAAAGGGGCGGCCCCATCGCTGGAGCCGCCCCTTTTTTCGTCCGGAATGATCCGGAAGTGCTTAGCGCTTCGAGAACTGGAAGCTGCGGCGAGCCTTGGCGCGGCCGTACTTCTTGCGTTCCACCACGCGGCTGTCGCGGGTGAGGAAGCCGGCGGCCTTGATCACCGAACGCAGCGCGGGTTCGTAGCGGGTCAGTGCCTGGCTGATGCCGTGCTTGACGGCCCCTGCCTGGCCCGAAAGACCGCCGCCCGACACGGTGCAGACCACGTCGTACTGGCCTTCACGGCCCGAGATCGCGAACGGCTGGTTGATCACCAGGCGCAGGGTCGGACGGGCGAAGTAGACTTCCTGGTCACGACCGTTGACGGTCACCTTGCCGGTGCCGGGCTTCAGCCACACGCGGGCGGTGGCGTCCTTGCGGCGGCCGGTGGCATAGGCGCGGCCCTGCGCGTCGAGTTCCTGCTCGCGCAGCGGCGCGGCGGGAGCGGCGGGGGTCACGTCGCCAGCGGCGGCGGCATCGCCAACCACGGACTTCAGGTCCGCCAGGTCGGTGGCGGTGGTGTTGTCTTCGGTAGCCATTATGCGGACACCTTGTTCTTGCGGTTCATCGAGGCAACGTCGAGCACTTCGGGCTGCTGCCCGGCGTGGGGGTGCTCGGTGCCGTTGTAGAGGTGCAGCGCCTTCATCTGCGCCCGGCCCAGCGGACCGCGCGGGATCATGCGTTCCACGGCCTTTTCCAGCACGCGCTCGGGGAAGCGACCGGCCAGCACCTTGTCGGCGGTGATGTCCTTGATGCCGCCCGCATAGCCGGTGTGCTTGTAATAGTGCTTCTTGGCGGCCTTGTTGCCGGTGAACTGCACCTTGTCGGCGTTGATGATGAT
>JAGREI010000321.1 GCA_020446625.1 Erythrobacter sp. | reverse complement strand
ACCTTCCACGCGCCGCCGTGGTGGCCGCCGCTGACGACCGTCACCTTCTTGACGATGATCGGCGCGAGTGGCGCGGGCGCGGGTTCGCCCTCGACGCGCGGCAGGGGAGCGACACTGGCCACTTACTTGCCCCGCAGCGTATCGAGCAGCTCGGTAAGCGACGGGCGGTGCGCAGGCGCGAGGCCCGAGCGGGCGCTCTCCACCACTAGCGGCTGCGGATAGCCGTGCAGCGAGGCGACGATCACCTGCTTCACCGAATGCAGGATCTGCGCATCGTGGGTGTTGATCTGCTTCAGACGGCCCGCCAGCGGCGCGACGATGCCGTAGGCCAGCAGCACGCCCAGGAAGGTGCCGACCAGCGCCGAACCGATCATCCCGCCCAGCACCGATGGCGGCTCGTCGATTGATCCCATGGTCTTCACCACCCCCAGCACGGCGGCAACGATGCCCAGCGCGGGCAAGGCATCGGCCAGCGACTGCAAGGCGTGCGCGGGTTCGTCCAGTTCGTGCAGGCGGGTCTTGATGGTATTGTCCATCACGTCCTCCACTGCGTGGGTATCCAGCGAACCGGAAGAAACGACGATCAGCGTCAGGGTGTCCGCGATCAGGTCGGTCAGGCCCTTGTCCTTCAGAAGGTTGGGATATTCGGCAAAGACGGCGCTGTCCTGCGGATTGATGACGTGGCTTTCCAGCGCCACGGGGCCTTCGGTCTTCAGCATCTTCATCAGCTTGCTGGTGAGCGCGATGGCATCGACATGGTCCTGGTCCGAATAGCGCGGCCCCTTGAACACGGTCTTGAGGCCGCCGCCCAGCAGCTTCAGCTCGTGCATCGAATTGCCCGCCACGGTGGCGCCGATGGCGGCCCCGCCGATGATGAGCATTTCGTGCGGCACGGCCTCCATCACCGGCCCCAGCGCGCCGCCGGTGATGGCGAAGCCGCCGAACACCATGACCAGCAGGATGACGATCCCGATTATTGCGTACATTGCTTGGCCCCCGAAGTGGTATCTAGATCTGGTCGAACAGCGTCTGACTGGCGACGCGCGCGAAGCTGGCCTGGCTGGCTTCCAGCACGGTCAGCACCTGTTGCAGCTGGGCGATGGCACTGGTGAGGTCGACCCCGCCCGCGTCCGCCATCTGCTGGTTGCGGACCAGCGACTGTTCGGTCTGCCGGTCCTGCACCACCTCCAGCCAGGCCGAGCGCGAACCGGTGACGGTCTGCGCGCGGGTGACACTGGCGAGTGCATCGTCCAGTCCGACGAGCGAATCCTTGGCCGCCTGTGCCGGGTCGGCCACCCCGCCGCGCAAGGCATCGGCCAGCGCGGCGAGGTGGACGAAGACATCCGTGGCCACGCCAGCGGAGGTAAATTCGAAGACTTCCGGGCCAGCCAGGCCGCGCGTCACGCTTTGCCCCTGCCCCAGGTCGATATCGCCGGTCGACGCGGTGCCGACATAGCTGACATTGCCCGCACCATCCTGCTGGTAGGCGGCCGTGCCGCTGGTGCCGCCGAACAGGGGTCGCCCGCCGCTGTCGAGCGTGTTGGCGGTGGCGAAAATGCGCGCGCGCAGCTGCTCGATCTCGGTGGCGATGGCATCGTGTTCGCTGGATCCGGTGGTCTGCGTGCTGGCCCACAGCGCCAGTTCGCGCACGCGGATCAGGTCGTCCGCGACCGAGGACAGGGCATCGGTGGCAAGGGTCAGGTCCTCGTCCACCCGCTGTGCCTTGGCCGCGTCGATCTGGCCCAGCGTCTCGATCCGGCCCAGCGTGCGCAGGCGCGATGCGGCGACCGGATCGTCGGATGAACGCTCGATCCGTTCGCCGGTGCTCACCTGCCGTTGCAACGTCTCGGCATCGGCGCGAAGACCGCCCAGGAACAGTTGCGAGCGGCCATAGAAGGCCAGCGTGGAATTGGTGACAGCGGTCATCGGCCGATCCCCAGGATGGTGTCGAAGATGTCAGCCGCCGCCTGGATCACCCGGCCATTGGCCTGGAATGCCTGCTGGTAGCGCAGCAGTTCGGTGGCTTCCTGGTCGAGGTCGACCCCGGTCTCGGCGCTCAATGCGACTGCGGCAGAGGAGGCGATGGTGCTCAGCGCGTCGCGGGTGACGGTGCGCGCGCCGATGGCGCTGGAAAGGTTGAACAGCAGCACGTCGGCGCTGGCGGCGGGGCCGTTGGTGGCCAGTGCATCGCGCAGCGCCTGCAAATTGCCGATATCGCGGCTGTCCGCCGCCGACCCGGCGGGCGCGGTGGCGATCTGGCTGCCGCTGGTCAGCGCCACGGCAATGTCCGCCGCGCCGCTGCCGGCAAAGAACGGCTGGCCCGGCGTGCCATCGGGC